>JAGPMK010000066.1 GCA_018052995.1 Syntrophorhabdales bacterium
CCTTCCCTACTTAAAAATTCATGGAGTATCCTATTGGGCTGGGTTACATCTATCAACTTATCCTTCTGAAGATAATCATATACCTGAAACTTTGCAGGTATAATAACAATAAGGAGTTTTGAGTTTAGCCTATCAGCCATATTTTTGAATGCCACTAGATTGTTCAGATGGTCCGACCATGCCTTTTTGAGCCAGGGCAGCCTCTCTGTTGGGTAAAACCCCAGGTAATCTGTGGCATAGATATCCTCCTGAAGCTCTATCTTATCCTTTTTTCTTATATTGCCCTTATAAAAAAATACCCTTATCCTTCTCAGGAGACCCTTTCCTGCACTTGCCAGGTGCTCTATCTTGTCTGATATGAGTAGATTCTCAATTAACCATTTCCTTGATTTCTGAAATATGGAGGTGCAATTTGTATAATTATCAAGCCTGCTGCAGCGCATCTTTCTCTCATATCGTTTTGCCCTACCCTCAAGAAATACGTCGTCTCTCACCTCTATCTCGCCAGTTAAGTAATCAACAATCTTTCTTTTTGTCACAAAAAACCCGTCCACAACCGTGCTTTCTGGAAATAGATAATCATTACCCAGGTCGTTCATGTAGTATCCCACTATAATGAGTTTTGGAGGGACATTGACCTTTGATATTACATCCTCTGACTTGATCAACTCCTGTTTTGTCCCGAAACCACCTACACCGCACTTCAAAACCCTATAGCTGCATGTCTCATCAATAATAGTTCCCCACTTATCCTCAAAGGGTGTGAAACAATGGACAAAGCTGTCCCCAGCGAGCAATATATAATCCTTCTCTCCCTTATAGGGCAGATCCATGCACCCTAATTCATTGGAGAATATCTTGTGATAATAATTACCCTCTATATGGATGTTCAGCCCTGGATGATTTTCCTTTATGTCATGACCTAACCTTGCATCAGGCTTATAATAATACCTGAACTGGATAGAGCCTGAATATTTTCTGTATTCTGTAAATCTCAAGGCAACCTCAAGAAGGACAAGGGCAATAAAGATTCCAAAAAAAATAAGGCAGATATTACCTATCCATCTTTTAATCCAGGCCATAGGTATCCCTCCAATTACCCTCTTCCCTCCATTCAGGCTGTCTTTTTTTATCAAAGATACAGTTCTCCATAACAAGATAATCCATCTCTGTCCTCATAAAACACTTATAGGCATCCTCAGGGGTGCAGACAATAGGTTCACCTCTTACATTAAAACTTGTATTTACTATCACACCATAGCCTGTCTTTTCCCTGAAGGTATCGATTAGCTTCCAGTATCTGGGGTTTGTCTCCTTATGGACGGTCTGAATCCTTGCTGAAAAATCTATGTGTGTTATGGAGGGAACATCAGAGCGGAGATAATATAGTTTGTCACGCCAGGGAAGGGCATTATATCCCCCTGGCAGGCTGTTTCTTCGTTCTTTTTTTACATCTGCAATAAGGAGCATATATGGGGATGGCTTATCTATGTCAAAATAGTCGCTAATCTTTTCAAAAAGCACCGATGGGGCAAAGGGCCTGAATCCCTCCCTGAATTTAATCTTAAGATTGAGCTTCTTCTGCATCTCTGTATTTCTTGCATCCGCGATGATGCTTCTATTGCCCAGCGCCCGGGGACCCCATTCCATCCTTCCCTGTAGCCAACCAACAACATAACCCCCTGCAATAAGCCCTGCTGTTTTGTCGCATAGTTCATCAAAATTCTCGTAATAATCAAATGGTGCCTTATATCTCCTGGCAACCTTTTTTATATCATTAAAAGAGAATTCGGGCCCCAGATATGAACCCTTCATCTTATCTGTTCTGCCATCGCATATTCTTTTGTTGCCAAAATAGATGTAATAGGCGCAGTATGCGCCGCCAAGGGCACCCCCTGCATCACCAGATGCTGGCTGTATCCACATATCCCTGAACATCCTACTTTTGAGCAGCTTTCCATTGGCAACACAGTTTAATGCCACGCCACCGGCAAGACAAAGATTCTCAGAACTGGTGAGCCTTTTTGCCTCATCCGCCATCTTAAAGACTATCTCCTCTGTGACAGTCTGGATTGCATAGGCAAGGTCACAGTGCTCTGCAGTAAGGTCATCCTTTTCAGGTCTGCGGGGCGGAAAACCAAAAAGCCTTGTCCACACCTCATCCTTTACCATCCTCAATCCTGTAGAATAGTCAAATACAGCCTGATTAAGCCACACAGAGCCGTCATCCCTTATCTCGACAATCTCCTTCTTTATTATATCCACATATTTTTTCACATTGTCTGACTGGGGATTGCCATAAGGGGCAAGCCCCATAAGCTTATATTCGCCGGAATTAACCTTGAATCCAAGATAGTATGTAAAGGCAGAATACAAGAGCCCCACTGAATGAGGAAACCTCGATTCCTTTAAAATTTTAATCCTGTTTCCCTCTCCATGACATATGGATGCCGTTGCCCATTCACCAACACCATCTATTGTAAGGATGGCTGCCTCTTCAAATGGCGATGGATAGAATGCACTTGCAGCATGGGATAGGTGATGCTCAGGAAAAAGAAGCCTCAGCCTGTTTTTATCAAAATCCCTTATCTTAAAAAGCTCATCAAGGATGAGCTTTTTAAGGAGAAGTTTTTCCTTTATCCATACTGGTATGGCAGAGATAAATGATTTCAGGCCATCTGGTGCAAAGGCATAATATGTCTCAAGAAGCCTCTCGAATTTCAGAAAAGGCTTATCATAAAAGACAACAGCATCGAGGTCGTTAATCTCCATGCCTGCCTCTTCAAGGCAGTATCCTATTGCGTTTCTCGGAAATGAGGGGTCATGCTTTTTCCTCGTAAAACGCTCTTCCTGTGCCGCAGCGATTATCTCTTCATCTTCTATAATTGCTGCTGCTGCATCGTGATAATATGCTGAGATACCCAAGATATGCATAAGAAAAATTGCATATATATACCTTTAACAGCCCCTGTTGTCAAATTTTTTCTATTGGATAAAAGGCCATTTGCTATTGACACGTAATACGGTTAAACATATAATTTAGCTCCCATGGGCTTTAATCCTTATGAATTTTTAAAAGAAGATATAGGTGAGGGTGACCGAACAACCGAATGGATAGTTGATGTAAATCATATATCCAGGGCAGCTATAATTGCTAAAGAGGAAGGGGTTATTGCAGGGCAAAAATATGCAGGAGAGATATTCAAGACCCTTGACCCTGAAATAGAATATTATGAACAGAAGAAAGACGGCAACACCGTTAAAAAAGGGGATGTAGTTACAGAGATCTACGGAAAAACAAGGGCAATACTCACTGGGGAGAGGGTGGCACTAAATATCTTGCAACGGCTTTCAGGTATAGCAACCATGACAAGAAGATATGTAGAGGCAGTAGCAGGGACAAAGGCAAAGATCCTTGATACACGAAAGACCACGCCTGGCTTAAGAGATATGGAAAAATACGCAGTAAGGGTAGCTGGCGGTGAGAACCATAGGATTACCCTTTCGGAGATGGTCCTTATAAAAGAGAATCATATAGCCATTGCAGGTTCAATAAAGGAGGCAATAAGAAGGGTTAAGGATAAAGGCATCCCCATAGAGGTAGAGGTAAAAAACATGGAGGAGCTGAAAGAGGCAACATTGGAAGGTGTGGACAGGATTCTTCTCGATAATTGGGAGGTGGAATCTGTAAAAGAGGCAGTAGATTTTTTAAATGGAAGGATTCCCCTTGAGGCATCAGGCAATATGACCATAGAAAAGGCACAGGGGGTTGCCAAAAAAGGTGTAGACTATATTTCAGTGGGTGCCCTGACCCATTCCTATAAATCTCTTGATCTATCGTTGCTTATATGAACAACAATCAAAATATTTCCACCCGTCGGGAAGAGACTCTGGATCGGATAAAAACCTTGAAAGAAAAGATAGGTAAAGACCTACTCATATTTGCCCATTTTTATCAAAATGAAGACATAGTATACTTTGCAGATTTTGTTGGGGACTCGCTGCAGCTTGCCAATGAGGCATCAAGATGTAGGGATGTGCCCTATATAGTCTTTTGTTCAGTCTCATTCATGGCTGAGATGGCAAGGATTTTATGTTCTGATAAACAGAAGGTGCTCACCCCTGATATCCATGCTGACTGCCCTCTTGCAGAGATGGCGGATATTGATGATGTGGAGGATGCCTGGAAACAGCTCTCATCTTTCTGCATGGATATTATCCCTATTGTATATGTAAATTCTATGTCTGAATTAAAGGCCTTCTGCGGGAAGAACAACGGTGCAGTCTGCACATCTGCAAATGTAAAAAAGATATTTCAGTGGGTTATTGATGGGAAATCAAAAATCCTCTTTTTTCCTGATGAAAATTTAGGCAGAAACACGGCCTATTCCCTGGGTATAGGGGAGGATGAAATATTTGTATGGGATCCCCATGGGCACAATAACCTGAAGGAACTTAAAAATAAAAGGGTTATATTGTGGAAGGGGTTCTGCTATGTTCATAAGGTATTCTTACCCTCACAGGCTGAGAAACTGAAAAAACAGCACGATGGACTTAAGGTTATTGTCCATCCTGAATGCCCACACCAGTTATGCAGCATGTCAGATTATTATGGTTCCACCAGCTTTATAAAAAAGACAGTCGAAGAATCGCCCTCAGGCTCGGCCTGGGCTATTGGCACCGAATGGAATTTTGTAAATAGGCTTGCGCAGAATAATCCTGACAAGAAAATCTTTCCCCTCGCAGAATCAATATGCTGGCAGATGTCTCAAATCACATCAGAAAAACTTTTATCTGTCCTTGAGGGTCTTCTGTTAGGTGAAGAAAGGGGTAGGATAACAGTTAAAGATGAGATAGCCTATAATGCAAGGTTAGCCTTAAACAGAATGCTTGAGATAGGATAGATGAAAAAATATAAAGGATATTACTGCGATGTTTTGGTTATTGGCTCCGGGATTGCAGGGTTAACTGCAGCAATAAAGTTGTGCGAATACGGATTTAATGTCATCTTAATCACAAAGTTTTCAAACATTGAGGAGTCCAATACCTACTATGCCCAGGGGGGTATTGTGACGCTTGGAAAAAATGATTCCCCTGAACTTCTCGCCCAGGATATCATCAAGGCAGGCGATGGCATATCAAATCCTAAAGCCGTTGAGATTATAGCCCAGGAAGGTGCGAAGATTGTCAAGGAGTTTTTGATTGAAAAGATAGGTGTCCAATTTTCTACTACAGACAATAAAAAGATTGACTATGCCCAGGAGGGAAGCCACTCAAGAAGAAGGATCCTCTATTGGAGGGATGAGACAGGAAAGGCAATAGAGACAGCGATTTCAAAAAAAGTAAAAGAGTTTAACAACATACAGATACTTACGGATCACACGGCAATTGACCTTTTAACAATACCCCATCATTCTTTAAACCCTATCACAATCTATAGAGAACCTCAGTGCATAGGTGCCTATGTGCTTAATAACCTCAATGAGAAGGTAGAAAGGATCTTTGCGCTCAATACAGTCCTTGCAACAGGTGGGCTTGGAAGAATCTACCTGCATACTACAAACCCACCAGGCGCAACAGGCGATGGATTTGCCATGGCACAAAGGGCAAATGCAAGGATTATCAATATGGAATATGTTCAGTTTCATCCAACAAGCCTATTTCATAAAGATGCTGATGGATTTCTGATATCAGAGGCAGTAAGGGGTGAAGGTGCACGATTAAAAACAAAAAATGGTGAGACATTCATGGAAAAATATTCACCATTAAAAGACCTGGCACCCAGGGATGAGGTATCAAGGGCAATCTATGAGGAGATGCTGCAAAGGGGTGACAATTACGTCTATCTCGATATTGCAACCTACAGTAAGGTTAACATAAAAAAGAGATTTCCCAATATCTATGCTAAATGTCTATCGCTGGGCATTGATATCACAAAAGAGCCTATACCTGTTGTTCCATCTGCCCATTATATATGCGGTGGCGTTCAGGTGGATGAATGGGGCAGGACATCTATAAAAAATCTCTATGCAGTGGGTGAGGTTTCTGGAACAGGGCTTCACGGTGCAAATCGCCTCGCATCCACCTCTTTACTTGAAGGCCTTGTCTGGGGCATAAGGACAGCAAGGCACATAGCAGAAAATTATACAGAGGATAAACCCTATAAAGAAGGTGAGATTAAAAACTGGATTTATCCCACAAAGGAGGAAGAGACAGACCCTGCCCTGATACGTCAGGATTGGTTCAGCATTAAATCCATAATGTGGAACTATGTGGGGATCATAAGAACACTAAAAAGGCTTGAAAGGGGTGTTGCTGATATAGGATATCTAAGGAATCGTATAGAAGACTTTTACAAAAGGGCACACCTCACACCCACAATTATATCTTTAAGAAACGGCATACAAACTGCCCTGATTGTTGCTGAATCAGCCCTCAGAAATAGAACCAGCAGGGGTGCCCATTTTATTAAGTCCACCACATCATTATAGCCTATCCATTAAAATCCCTATGGCAGCATGATGATAATTCTTTTAAAAAAAATAAAAAATCCTCTCTTGCGATCTTACCTGCAAGCATTTCATGCCATTTTCTTGAAATCGCACTTCCCACCACAAAACC
>JAGPMK010000030.1:0-22102 GCA_018052995.1 Syntrophorhabdales bacterium
ATAAAAAAGGTGCTTTTAAAGACATAAAAAACCTGTTATAATAAACAAAAAATGGGGGTATATATGAAAAGATTATGTCTTTTTATCTTTATGTTGATATATCTCATCTTTGCTGGGATTGTTCATGCAGATCCAGTTAAGTCAAGGGATATGGTGAAAAACATCCACTGGCTTGGACATGACACATTTCGGATCTCTACGGATAAAAATATATACATAGACCCATTCAGGGTTAAAAACAAAGATTCTGCTGATTTAATCCTTATAACCCATGATCATCATGACCACTGCTCCCCTGAGGATATTGACAGGGTTACAGGGCACAAGACAGTGATTATAGCCCCTGGCTCTTGTGCTGAAAAGATAAAGGGCAATATCCGGATTGTAAAAAAGGGGGATAATCTTGATATAGATGGTATAGGCATTGAGGTTGTGCCTGCATACAATGTGGATAAAAAATATCATCCCAAGACAGCAGACGGGGTAGGGTATATAATCAATATAAAAGGTGTAAGAATCTATCATGCCGGGGATACAGACCGAATCCCTGAGATGAAGGGATTCAAAAATATTGGGATTGCCCTCCTCCCTGTTTCAGGCAAATTTGTAATGACTGCAGAAGAGGCTGTCCTGGCTGCATTGGATATAAAGCCTGATATAGCAATCCCCATGCATTATGGCACAATTATTGGCTCTATTTCTGACGCCCATAGATTTTCAGATGCCTTAAAGGGAAAGATAGAGGTGATTATCCCAAAGGAGGAATAACAGTAATTATAGCATGGGTGATATATTCGTAGACAAAGAAAGAATCAAAGAACAGTTTAGGCTTTTTGATATCCAATTGCCAGAGGGCCTGGAATTAAAAAGACATATTGTGCTTTTTCCTCCTATGCCATGCTGTGCACAGCTTGCAGCGCCATTCTGGGCAAAGGTTATCGGCTCTATAGTAAGTAAAAGGGATAGAGAGCTATTAATTGAGATCACGGTAACCCTATACAATCAAGACATGGATGTTATTACAGAATGCCCGGAAGGCATGTTTTTAGATGGTGGGGGTGAATGCAAATTCGATGTCCAGATACCCCATCTAATACCTATTCCCTCCATGTATTCCATCAAGGTTGATATAAAAGAGGAATTGTAAGGATAAGGACACTCGAGGCCTTGGTAGGACCCCTCTTATGAAGGCAAAGGAATCTGGTGAATTTATTAACCCCTGATTCCCCTGAGGACCCAGAGGAAATCATTGAGAGATATGACCTTTAGGGAGCTTTTTAACATTCTTATTAAACTGCCATACGCTTGTCGAGGGCTCTGTATTGGATAGCCTCGGCAATATGATGTTCCTCTATATGCTCTTTTCCCTCAAGGTCAGCGATTGTCCTCGCTACCTTAAGTAGCCTGTGGTATGCCCTTGGCGATAATCCAAATTTTTCTATTGCCCTCTCCATGAGGGCATTGCCCGCATCCGTCAATGGGCAGAATTTTTTTATCATCCTTGTTGTCATCTGACTGTTTGAGAATATCTTTCTGCCCCTGAACCGCTCTTCCTGTATCCTCCTTGCCCTCAATACCCTCTCTCTTATCCTTTCTGAACCCTCTTCATCTTTCTCCCCTGAAAGCTCCCTTACCGTTACAGGCGGGACCTCGATATGAATATCTATCCTATCAAGAAGGGGGCCTGAGACCCTTGAACGATATTTTCTTATCTGTGTAGCACTGCAGCTACATGCCCTTCTTGTATCGCCCCAATAGCCACAAGGACATGGGTTCATGGCAGCTACAAGCATAAATCTTGCAGGAAATGTTACAGAGTGGGTAACCCTTGATACAGTCACAAAACCATCCTCAAGGGGCTGTCTGAGTGAGTCAAGGACATTCCTTTTAAACTCAGGGAATTCATCAAGGAACAGGACACCATTGTTTGCGAGGCTCACCTCTCCTGGCTTTGGAACATGGCCCCCACCTATAAGACCAGCGTCTGAGATGGTATGATGGGGTGCCCTGAAGGGTTTTTCCAGGACAAGGTACCTATCAGCACTTAAAAGCCCTGCTATGCTATGAATCTTTGTTGTCTCTATTGCCTCTTCGTAGGTAAGGGGAGGCAGGATGGTAGGTATCCTCCTTGCAAGCATGGTCTTGCCTGAACCTGGTGGTCCTATCATAAGGATATTGTGGCTACCGCTTGCAGCAATCTCAAGTGCCCTTTTTGCCTGCGCCTGACCCTTTATATCTGAAAAATCAAGGGTCTCGTCAACATTAGAACCCCCAAGGCCTATGTCTACTTCTTTATACTCCTTTAGTATGCCATCCCCCTTGAAAAAGTGAATTATCTCTAATAGATGGGATGCACCATAGACCCTGATATCCCTTACAACCGCTGCCTCATTTCCATTCTCGCAGGGGACTATAATATTTTTCATCCCCTCCTGGGCTGCAAGCATTGTGATAGGCAGAACACCCCTTATTGCCTTTATACCCCCATCAAGAGAAAGCTCTCCTGCTATGAAATAATCGAACAATTTTTCTGCCTTAATAGCACCCATAGCAGCAAGGATACCAATGGCTATAGGCAGGTCAAAGGATGAGCCCTCTTTTCTCACATCCGCCGGTGCAAGATTCACTGTAATCCTATCGCTAGGGAATTCAAATCCTGCATTCTTTATGGCAGCTCTCACCCTCTCCTTGCTCTCCTTTACTGATGTCTCCGGTAGACCAACTATATTAAATGCAGGCAGACCATAGGATATATCCACCTCCACATCCACTGTCTTTCCATTTATACCATATAGGGTGGCGGTTGATATCCTCGAGATCATACTCACATCCCCTGTCTTTTTGTCTCTAATGCCCTGGGTATCTCCCTTACATCCTGCGACCTCTCCCTGTCACACACAAGCACGCCATCACCTGAGACAACCACGATCAGGTTTGAGGCACCTATCACCCCTACGCTCACGCTGTTACTGTATATAACAGAATCTTCTGTATCTATGGATACAACATCACCATAGATATAATTCCCCTTTTCATCGGTCTTTAATACCCTGAGAAGTGCCTGCCATGTCCCTATGTCATCCCATGTGAATTCACCTTTGACCATAAGGACATTGCCTGCCTTTTCCATGAGCCCATAATCTATGGACCGTCTAACAAGGTTTTTATAAACAGCCTCAATGCCGTCTTGCGAACCTGTCCTGATCATATCCTGTATCCTCATAAGCCCTTCAAATAGTTCAGGCATATGACGTTCAAGCCCCTTCAGGACAGTTCTCACCCTCCATATGAATATACCGCTATTCCAGAAATAACTACCATCCCTTATATAATCTTCAGCTGTTTTAAAATCAGGCTTTTCAACAAATCGCTCTACCTTATAGCATGGGAAACCCCTATATGAGTCAAAAACCTCATAAGCCCTTATATATCCATAACCTGTCTCAGGCCTTGATGGTTTTATCCCTATGGTAACCATATGCTCGCCTTTTTTTGCAAACTCAAAAGCATTGATCAGTGTCCTATTAAAACCATCTTCATCTATAACATACTGGTCTGCAGGTAATGTAACCATGACAGCATCTTTGTCCTTCTCTGAGAGATGGATAGCAGAAAAACCTATACATGGTGCGGTATCTCTACCTTCAGGCTCTATTATAAAGTTCTCATCCGGTATGCCCTCGAGTTGCCCCTTTGCTACATCAAGATGTCTCCTGCCAAGGACAATAAGGATCCTATCCATAGGCAGTATCCTCCCTATTCTTTTTACTGTAAGCTGGATAAGGGAATTGTTATCTATTACCCTAATAAATGGCTTGGGAACGCGCTCTGTGCTTAGGGGCCAAAACCTCTCTCCTTTACCCCCTGCCATAATCACTACGTAGATATGGTCTAATAACCCTGACTTCTCAATATCTTGCTGTTTTAATGTCCCAAGCATCTCCTGACCACCTTTAATTATTTGAGATATTCAAGGATCTTTGGTAGAACCTCTGATGCAGTGCCTCTCAAGAAATAATCGGTTATGGATGATGTAAATGGTGTATGTTCGAGATTTATCTCTACAATAACTGCGCCATTTGATTTCGCCTGATAGGGGAGATCAGCGGCAGGATAAACAACACCTGATGTCCCTATGATAAACATGACCCTGCATCGACCCGCCTCTTCGTTTGCCCTTATCATCTCCATCATGGGTATACCCTCGCCAAAGAACACCACATCAGGCTTTAATGCCTGATTACAGGTTTCGCACCTGGGGTAGGGGGTGATTTTCACTGCATCGGGTTCAAAGGGAATCCTCTTGGAACAGGCAATACATGTAAGCCATCTGTGATTGCCATGATACTCTATGACATTTGTATTACCTGCCAGCCAATGGAGCCCATCCACATTCTGGGTGATCACTGCCTTTAAAAAACCCTTTTTTTCAAGATCTGCAAGGGCAATATGGGCAGGACTAGGGGATGAGCTAAATATAACCCCCGCCATCTCTCTCAGCATTACCCAGACCTTTTCAGGATTTCTCCTGAATGCACTTATATGGGCATACTCCATAGGGTCATATTTTTCCCAGAGACCCTGACCACCCCTGAATGCAGGTATACCGCTATCCACAGATATACCTGCACCCGTAAATGCAACAACATAACCCCTCTCCTTTATAATATCTGCTACCTTTTTATAATCATCTGTCATTTTATATCTCCTCTATTATAGGTCTTTATAGAGTCTTCCATCCCTTTCTTATATCCTTGAACGCTGGCACTATACCAAAACCATCTGCCTTTTTTACAGCCCTTTTTACAGACTCTGCTATCACAAAATCACTTAAAACACCCACGTTATTAATATCAGCCTCCACATCTCCTGCAGAAACTGCAAATATAAGGTCACCATCAAATGTGGTGCTAACAGGGCTTATAGTTTTAATGAGTCCTGCCTGTGCCATCTGGGCAACCTTTGTTATCTCTTTTTTGTTAAAACGGGCATTTGTGGCAACTACAGCAAGGGTTGTATTTGTTAGCCCGAATTGTTTCTTTGTAAATCCCTGCTTAAGGCATTTAACTGTATCTGCAAACTCCATCCTCTCTGGTGCCACCCTTGCCCCTGCTATAATCTTTCCAGTGATGTTGTCTATAATATCGCCAAAGGCATTTACCACAACGATGGCACCCACGATAAGACCATCAGGCATTACAATGCTGCTTGTTCCTATACCACCCTTCATGGAACGTGAAAGCTCAAAGAGCTTGCCAACGGTTGCACCGGTCCCAACACCAACACTGCCCTCTCTAACAATTGTCCCTGCATTCACACATGCCTTATAACCCATCTCAGCAGTGGGTCTTACCATTGGGTCACCAAAGGAAAGATCAAAGATAACCGCTGCAGGGCAGATAGGTATCTTTGCCACCCCCACATCAAAACCTACACCCCTCTTCTCAAGGTATCTCATAACCCCTGTAGTTGCATCAAGACCAAATGAACTACCCCCGCACAAAAGTATGGCATGGATCTGTTCCACTATATGGTTCACATTTAAGGCATCCACCTGCCTTGTCCCTGAGGCGCTACCCCTTATGTCGATCCCGCACACCATACCTTTTTCGCACAGTATTACAGTGCAGCCTGTATAGCCTTTTAAATCAGAGGCATGCCCCACCCTTATCCCTTCAATATCTGTAATAGAGTTCTGCATAGGGTCTTTTAAATCAATCCGTTATATATTTTTTTAATTTTTCTGGGATACAGCGGTCCTGGTTTTTCATATCTAGTTTCATCTTCTCGATCTTTTTCTCTATATCTTTGTGTTTTATACCAAGTATCTTACATGCAAGTATTGCTGCATTTCTCGATGCATCTATCCCCACCGTTGCTACTGGTATCCCCTTGGGCATCTGGACAATGGAGAGTAGTGCATCTACCCCATTCAATACACTGCCACTTAATGGCACACCAATAACAGGCAGGGTTGTATGGGATGCTATCACACCGGGCAGATGGGCTGCCATCCCTGCAAAGGCTATTATGACCTCAAAGCCCTCCTCCCTTGCCTTTTTTGCATATGCGATGGTCTTTTCAGGCTGACGATGGGCTGAAGATATATCAATCTTAAAAGGGACGCCTATACCATTTAAATAATTAAGACAATCCTCTACTTTTGGCAGGTCGCTCTCACTCCCTAATAGAATAAGTATCATTGCCTTCTCCATAGTTTGTTTTTATACAAGGGGTAGTTTACAAGGCGGTTCAACATATTAGCCCCTTTAACCTCGGTCTCAAAAAGGGGCATAACTGCCCTAACCTTGTCGCCGAAGATATCCCATATCTCCCCCATATACTCATCGTGTATAGCCACCCTGTTATGCGTCTCAACATATCTTACAGAGACACGGTATTCAATAAAAGCCATTAAAACCAGAATTGACACAACTACTGAATTCATGTAGACCTTTTTAAAGGCATATTAAACGGCTTTTTATCATGTTGGTTATTACAAATTCCATATATATTTAAACCTGTTATGTTGTCAAGCTAAAATTGAATTTATTTGTAACCCCTCTCCTCTGCCTATACCAGACCTTAAAGATGCCTCCATTCAGCAACGCAAGCACTATGGAAATTCTATTGTCAAATTCTACTAAATAGTTTATAAAAAGTTTTAGTGATGCGTCTTATTTACATAATAATCGTGCTTCTGAGCTCCATACCTCTTTCTGTATCAGGGCAGGGCTATGCCCTGGATGCCCCAGATGGTATTACAGCGTTATCCTACATACTTGTTGACATGGATTCCTTTGAGATTATTGCAGGAAGAGATTTTCACAGACCCATGCCACCAGCAAGCACAACAAAGGTTCTTACCACTATAGTGGCACTAGAGAGCCTAACAGGCAATGAGACGATTGTCCCAGACAGGGGCGTGCTTAAGCTCCCACGGTCAAAACTCAATCTTCTGCCAGGTAAAAAATATAGGGCAGATGACCTCATAAAGGGTGCAATGATAGAGTCTGCCAATGATGCAGCCTATGCCCTTGCGGCATATATTGGTGGGAGTGAGGCTGATTTTGCCCGCATAATGAACAAAAAGGCAGTGGAGATTGGCGCTATAAACAGTATCTTTAAAAACGCATCAGGGCTCTATGTACCGGGACAGCAGACAACCTGTTATGACCTCGCCCTCATTTTCAGATATGCCCTTTCTAATAAAAGATTCAAAGAGATTATATCCATGAGATATTTTCTTTTTAATGAGGGTAAAAAAAGTGTAAGATATCAAAATCACAATAGATTTTTATTCTGTTTTGAGCCAGCAATCGGTGGAAAGACAGGCTATACAAGGGTCTCGCGACATAGCTATGTAGGTGCATTTGAAAAAAACAACAAGACGTATATACTTGCCATCCTGGGCAGTGAGGATAAATGGGGCGATGCAGTAGAGATATTAAAGATCCTCTATGACAGGGTTCCCTCGGACAGGGAACTGGTTCTTGCAAAGGCAAGTCCTATAGTCCTCTCATCATATAACGATAAGAAAAATACTAAAAAGATAGCAAAGACACCGAAAAAACAGAGGCTAAAACCGAAAAAAAACTCTAATAAACCCTCTAGAAGGAGATAATATCTATGAATATATGGAGATATATCATCGTCATAGTAATCATAATGACCTTCTCCATCCCTGCCAGGCTCACTGCCTTGACCATAGAAGAGGAAAAAAAATACGGAACACAGATATATTACGAAATAGCAAACTCGGCAACTATAAATAGTGACCCTTATATCTCCATGCACATGAGGTTCGTAAAAGAAAGGATTGAATCCGTGGCAAATGTCCCATTCTCTGTTGTCCTTACGGTTATTGAATCCCCAGCAATGGATGCCTTTGCAACAATAGGGGGGTTTATATATATCACCACCGGGCTTATTGCACAATGCGAAAAGGAGGAAGAGCTTGCAGGTGTAGTTGCCCATGAGTTTGCCCATCTTGCAAGGAGACATATTGCCAAGAGATTTGAAAAAGAGAAATATCTCAATATAGGTATGCTCAGCTCTATTGCCCTTGCCATGCTCGCAGGGGATGCCAAGACACAGGAGGCTATCCTTACCACAGGTGCTGCCTCAGCCCAGTCTATGGCGCTTAAATACTCAAGGGAGGATGAGGATGAGGCAGATAGGTTCGGGTCTAAGTTTGCTGACATGGCGGGCTATGGTGGCCTTGGCATTGCAGAATTCTTGAAAAAACTCCGGCTTGCCGGGGGTGACAAGGTATTGCCCCAGTATCTCCTCACGCATCCCTATCATGAGGAGAGGATAATAAAGCTTGAAAACCTTTGGTCAACAAACAGGGTGTCTGTTCCTAATTCACCTGTCTTCCCCTATATCACTATAAGGGGAAAGGTTCTGAGTGGTATAAGGGGTGCTCAATCAGACGAAATCTGGCTCAATAGATATAACAAGGACAGCGAGGATCCACTTAATAGGTATGCAGCCTACCTTATCTATTCAAGAAGAGGTAGTTTAGATGATGCCCTTGAGGCCGTCAAAGGGATAAAATCGCCTGTAAGGGATCTGCTTTTAGGGGAGGCACTTATAACAGCCCGGAGATACAGTGATGGGGTCGAGACATTAAAAACAATTCAGCCTGGTGATAGCACCTATAATATTGCAAGGATATATATTGCCAGGGCATACGAGGCGTTAGGAGAATGGAATAAGGCAATAGATACATGGACAGATCTTTTAAGGTATGGCAATTCATTTCCAGAGATATTCTACAGGTTTGCCATGCTATCAGGTCGCATGGGCATGGAGGCACGGGGCTTTGAATACCTCGGTAGATATTATCTTGCCCTGGGTAGGATCCATCTTGCACAATCAAACCTCGAAAAGGCAATAGCAAAATATGGCATAAATTCCAAAGAGGCAAAGGAGATAATGGCAATTGTTGAGGGTCTAAAAAAGCCACAATAAAGACCCTTTAAATACCATGCTAACCCCTCCAGGCCATTGACCCACCTTCATGGTTAAAAAAATCTATGTGCATAATTGCCTAGTTTCATGACACACGGGGCTACAATATTTTAGGCGGCTGTTTTTCAGGTTTAGATGACAATATATACAGAATGTTTGACATTTTTAAATATTTTTTATACGATTACATCCTAATTGTTATGGAAGAGGAAGAACAAAAAGAGACTATATACAAAAATGCAAAAAGCAAGCACACCTCTCTTGAGAGAAGACTTCAGATGCTACTAAAAAAAACCTATCTCACCGAGGAAGAGGAGATGGAGATAAGGGTGCTCAAAAAAAAGAAGCTCTTTTATAAGGACATCATGGAAAGGGCTAAGGAAAAAATAGAAAAAGGGGAGGAGGATTGAAAAAAACAGGTTCACAGATCTTTGTAGAATCATTGAAGATGGAGGGTGTTGATACTATATTCTGTTATCCAGGGGGTGCTACCCTTAATATCACGGATACCTTAGGTCAATCTCCTGAAATAAAACAGATTATTGTGAGGCATGAGCAGGGCGCTGTCCATGCATCAGATGGATATGCGAGGGCAACAGGCAGGGTAGGTGTATGTCTTGTGACCTCTGGGCCTGGTGCCACAAACACTGTCACTGGGATTGCAACAGCATACATGGATTCTATACCCATTGTTGTATTTACATGTCAGGTTACAACCATGCTCATAGGTAATGATGCCTTTCAGGAGGCAGACATTGTAGGTATTACTAGACCCTGCACAAAGCACAACTACCTTGTTAAGGATGTAAAGGACCTGGCACGGATAATAAAGGAGGCATTCTATATAGCAAAATCTGGAAGGCCTGGCCCTGTCCTTGTAGATATACCAAAGGATGTCTCTGCCCAGTCGTGTGAGTTTAAATACCCTGAAAAGGTATTCATAAGGAGCTATCAGCCTACCTATGTGGGTCATGCAGGACAGATAAAAAGGGCTGTAAGGCAGATCCTTATCTCAAAAAGACCCATTCTTTACACAGGGGGTGGCATAATATCATCAGGTGCATCCCAGGAGCTCATAAAACTTGCCGAGACACTCTCCATTCCAGTTACAAATACACTTATGGGTCTCGGTGGTTTTCCTGGTAACCATAAACAGTTTCTCGGTATGTTGGGTATGCACGGCACATATGTCGCCAATATGGCAATCACCAATTCGGATCTTATTATTGCCATAGGTGCAAGGTTCGATGACAGGGCAACAGGAAACACTGATGAATTCGCACCCCATGCAAAGATAATACACGTAGACATTGACCCAACATCTATCAGTAAGAGTATAAAGGTGGATATACCTATAGTGGGCGACTCTAAAAATGTTATTAAAAAAATGCTCGAGTTTATTGAGGATGAAAAGGAATCACTAAAGGAATACAAGGAGGGCATAAAGGACTGGCTTGAACAGATAGATAAATGGAAGAGGGAATATCCCCTTACATATACAAAAAACAAAAAACTAAAACCTCAGCATGTCATAGAGAGGATATACGCCCTTACAAAGGGCGATGCCATTATATCCACTGAGGTGGGACAGAACCAGATGTGGACAGCCCAGTTCTATAAATTCCATAAACCGAGGACCATCCTTACATCAGGGGGCCTAGGGACAATGGGTTATGGATTTCCCGCTGCAATAGGTGCCCAGGCAGCATTTCCTGACAGGCTTGTAATAGACATTGCCGGGGATGGGAGCATTCAGATGAATATTCAGGAGTTGGCAACAGCAGTCCAGTTCAACCTCCCTGTGAAGGTAGTCATACTTAACAATGGTTTTCTCGGCATGGTGCGGCAGTGGCAGGAACTATTCTATGGAAGGCGTTATGCATGGACACATATGAACTTTGCCCCAGATTTTGTAAAGCTTGCCCAGGCATACAATGCAGTGGGTTTTAGGGTAGAAAGAGAGGAAGAGGTGGATAATGTGCTGAAGGAGGCATTTAAAAACGGAAGACCCACCTTCATAGATGTTGTCATTGACCCTGAGGAGGGGGTATACCCCATGGTCCCTGCAGGGGCTGCATTAAGAGATATGCTACTTGTTTAGGAGGGGATATTGAGACATATAATTTCAGTGCTTGTGGAGAATGAATTCGGTGTCCTTTCAAGGGTTGCAGGGCTCTTTAGCGGCAGGGGCTTCAATATCGAGAGCCTTTGTGTTGCCGAGACCCTTGATCCGACCGTCTCCATCATGACCATTGTTACATCCGGCAATGATACCATAATGGAGCAGATCCTGAAGCAGTTGAACAAGCTAATAAATGTCATAAAGGTTACTGACTTCAGGGAGATGGACTATGTATCCAGGGAGATGGTCCTTGTAAAGGTAAATGCCGAGGAAAAGAAAAGGGAAGAGGTCCTGAGGATGACAGAGATATTCAGGGGGAAGATAATAGATGTCTCTCCAAAAACATACACCCTCCTTATCACTGGTGATGAGGACAAGATAAAGGCGTTTCTGGAACTTCTGAAGCCCATAGGGATAAAGGAGCTTGTGAGAACAGGACCTATTGCCATAGCAAGGGGTGAAAAGGTAATCAAAATAAAGGAAAAACAAATAAAGGGAGGAGAAGATGGCTAAAATATATTATGATAAGGATGCAGACCTGGGGATACTCAAGGGTGTAAGGGTTGCTATTATAGGATACGGCAGCCAGGGTCATGCCCAGGCGCAGAACCTAAGAGACAGCGGTGTGGATGTTATCGTTGCAGAGCTTGAGGGCACACCAAATTATAAGCTTGCCATAGAGCACGGCTTCAAGCCTGTAAGCGCTGAAAAGGCATCAGAAGAGGCAGACATCATACAGATCCTTGCCCAGGATAATGTCCAGGCAAAACTCTATTCCACTGAGATTGAAAAAAACCTAAAAGAAGGGAATACCCTTGTATTTTCTCACGGTTTTAATATCCACTATGGACAGATTGTCCCACCACCGTATGTAGATGTAATAATGATTGCACCAAAGGGGCCTGGTCATCTTGTGAGGAGGGAGTTTGTATCAGGTGCGGGCGTGCCATCTCTTGTTGCAGTGTATCAAGACTTTACAAAAAAGGCTATGAAGAAAGCCCTTGCCTATGCAAAGGGTATAGGTGCTACAAGGGCAGGTGTTATAGAGACAAGCTTTTCGGAGGAGACAGAGACAGACCTCTTCGGTGAGCAGGCAGTGCTCTGCGGAGGGGCATCAGAGCTTATAAGGGCAGGCTTTGATACCCTTGTTGAGGCAGGTTATCAGCCTGAGATTGCATATTTTGAGTGCCTCCATGAACTAAAACTCATAGTTGACCTTATGTATGAGGGCGGTATATCATATATGCGTTATTCCATAAGCGACACAGCAGAATATGGCGACATGACTAGGGGTAGAAGGATCATCAATGAGGATACAAGGGAGGAGATGAGACAGATCCTTGAGGAGATACAGACCGGGGAGTTTGCCCGTGAGTGGATACTAGAGAACATGGCAGGCAGGCCTGTATATAATGCCATTAAGAGGATGGACAGCGAACACCTTATTGAAAAGGTTGGCAAGGAATTAAGATCAATGATGAAATGGATAGGAAGAAAAGGTTGATGGATTTTCCTTTTGCAAGGGAGGGTCTTGCCTTTATGGCACTCTCCCTTGTTTGTTCTATAGTCCTTTTTTTTCTTAAGATACCTATTGTCCCCTATATAGGCATACTTTTTTTTCTATTCTGTCTCTTTTTTTTCAGAAATCCAAAGAGGATACCTAATTGTGATAGCAAGGATGAACTTATATCCCCGGCAGACGGGAAGGTGATGGATATAAGGGAGATAGAGGAGGGTGAGTTCCTCAAGGAAAGGGCAACAAGGGTAAGCATCTTCATGTCTCTTGCAGATGTCCATGTGAACAGGGCGCCCTGCAGCGGTATAGTAGCAAAGGTCCTCCATAGAGACGGTGAGTTTGCCCTTGCCTTTAGAAAGGATATAGACAAGGATAATGAGAGGAACTATGTCCTCATAGAGAATGACAATGAAAAGATTCTTGTGGTCCAGATAGCAGGTTTCCTTGCCAGGAGGATAACCTCATATGTAAAGGAGGGTGTCTCTGTAAAAAAGGGAGACCCAATAGGCATCATTGCATTTGGCTCAAGGGTTGATATTTATTTCCCACAAAACTATAAAACTATGGTATCATTAAATAGCAGGACAAAGGCAGGCATGACATTAATAGCAAAAAGGGGGACCTAATAATGGGAAAGAAAAAAGGCAAGGGCATATATATTTTGCCGAATCTACTCACATCTATAAGCCTCCTCACCGGGTTTTACTCCATCGTCTCTACTGTTGACCGTAAATTTATCTATGCAAGCATAGCTATATTTATATCGGGGATCTTTGACATGCTTGATGGCAGGGTGGCAAGGATGACAGGCTCAAGTAGCCGCTTTGGTGTGGAATATGACTCCCTGTGCGACCTTGTGGCATTCGGTGTAGCACCAGGACTCCTTGTTTATATGTGGGCGCTTAAAGGTTATGGCAGATTCGGATGGCTTGCTGCATTCCTCTATGTTGCCTGCGGAGCCCTAAGGCTTGCCCGCTTTAATATCCAGATGGATAATGTCCAGAGAAAGCATTTTCTCGGGCTTCCCATCCCTGCCGCAGCCATAACTATTGCAGGAAGCGTGCTCTTTTATTCATGGCTTGGCTATAAAAGCGAGCTCAAGACCGTTATAATGCCTATACTTACATATATCCTGGCATTTCTCATGGTAAGCGATGTCCGTTACTACAGCTTTAAGGATATGGCATTCTTCAAAGGCAAACCGTTCCGCTCTACCCTTACTGTTGTTCTCCTTCTTGTCATTATATTCATAGAGCCAAAGGTTACGCTCTTTGCACTGGTGAGCATGTATCTTTTATCAGGACCCGTACTGACACTGATTGCAAGAAGGAGATCTATGCATGGCGAATATAGCCATCTGAAAGAAAATCCATCAACGAAAGATGGTCATCTATAAAGCCATCACAGGCAAGCTCACTATTTTTATAGGATATAAATTTCACCCCTGAAGAGACAGCAGTCTGTCTGTCTACCTCTGAATCACCTACAAAGAGGACATGTTCTCTTTTTATATTAAAACTGCCTATTATCTTCTCCACTGATTCAGGATGGGGTTTAGGGTTTGTCACATCCAGGGCAGTAACCACCATGTCAAAATATTGCCATAGATTGTATCTCTCCATTACATGTTTCATGGATGTTGTCCTGTTGGTGCTTATTGTCCTTATAATGCCCCTTGATTTCAACATGTCCAATGCGGTAAGGAGGTTGGGCTCCATCTTGAGATAGACTATGTAGTCTGCAAGCTGCACATGGTTTTTTAAAAAATCCACTGCCTTTTTCTCCATATCAGGGTCCCTGAACATATACTTTAGTGATTCAAAAACAGTGTGGGTGTGGCAGTATTTTAGCTCCTCCTCTGTAAGTGCACCCCTACCCATAGATGAGGCTATGAAATTATAGAGCCTCCTGTTTGCCTCAAGGGAGTCAAATAAAACCCCATCACAATCGTATATTACACAGTCAATCCTCCATCCTGTTGTTGTCATATCCCTTTCTCCTGAATTTTTTTATCCTCTTTTTAGAGTTTAACCCTAAACAGGAAAAAATAAAAGCAAAGAATGCCTTAAGTTTTTTTACGGATTGAAAATAGCATAGGATTGATAAGCCTACACCTGCAGATGGGACATCTTGTTGGATTTGTTAATCTCTCCCTTTTTTTAAAGACAAAATTGCAGGTCTCACATCTAGCCGATTCTATAATAAGCCTCTTTTCTCCCTTGTCTATGGTCTTTCTAATGTGCTCCAGATGGGATGCCACATCCTTTTCGGGTATCCTCACATAACGGGATATCTCCCTTGTGGAAAGTGCATATTCCTCAAGGAGTGATACTATACCCCTTCTTATTGTGTCGTGTCTCTCATCAGGCCAGGGTGGTTCCTTATCTTTTCTCCCTTTTTTCATTTATTATACCTCCCCAACCAGACCTCAAGCCTTTTTATGCCCTCCTGGAGTCTTTCAATGCTCGTGGTATAAAAAAAAGGACATGCCCCCCTGCCCTGTATATACCAAAATCATATCCAGGGGGTTATCGCCACCTTTGTCTCCATCTGCTTTGCCTTTTCAAGGAGTTCCATAACATAAAAAGGTGCTATCTTTTCTGCCCTTTCTGTGATCCAATGCCTTTTATCATCCTGGTCTATGTTTGTCATAGCCTTATCTCCATCCCCTCAAGCTTTAGCAGCCGGTCTCTTAGCTGGGCAGCCTTTTCAAAATCCCATCTCTTTGCCGCCTCGCTTATCTCTTTCCTGAGTCTTTTAACCATCTTAGACAGTTTTTTTGGCTCTATACCCTTCTCTTCAAGCTCATCAACAGGGACTGTGTAGTAATCCTTTTCATAAATGGAAGACAATATATCCACCACATCCTTTTTTATCCCCTCAGGGGTGATGCCGTGTCTTCTATTGTATTCAAGCTGTATTTTTCTTCGTCTCTCTGTCTCTGATATTGCCTTTTCCATGGATGCTGTCACGTTATCCGCAAACATTATTACCCTACCGTTTATATTCCTTGCCGCCCTGCCACATGTCTGGATAAGGGATGTCTCTGAGCGGAGAAACCCCTCTTTATCTGCATCAAGGATGGCAACAAGGGAGACCTCAGGAAGGTCAAGCCCCTCCCTTAAGAGGTTAACCCCTACAAGGACATGAAATTTCCCCATCCTCAGATCCCTTACAACGGCAATACGCTCAAGGGTATCCACATCAGAGTGGAGATATTTTGCCTTTATCCCCCTATCGAGTAAAAAATCTGTCAAGTCCTCTGCGAATCTCTTGGTAAGGGTGGTGACAAGGACACGCTCCTTGGATTCTATTGCCTTATGAATATCATCGAGGAGGGACTCAAGCTGGTTTCTTGCTGGTCTTACCTCTATGGAAGGGTCCATAAGTCCTGTGGGTCTTATTATCTGCTCCACTATGTAACCATGTGACCTTTCAAGTTCGTATCTTGCTGGTGTTGCAGAGACATATAAAACCTGATTCACCCTCTCCCTGAACTCATCAAAGGTAAGGGGTCTGTTATCAAGGGCAGAGGGAAGCCTGAACCCAAACTCCACAAGGGTCTCCTTTCTTGAACGATCGCCCCTATACATACCCACAAGCTGTGGGATGGTCACATGGCTCTCATCTATTATGATAAGGCTATCCTCAGGGAGATAATCCATCAGTGTCGGAGGGGGCTCGCCGGGTTTTCTACCTGTGAGGTGCCTTGAATAGTTTTCTATTCCCTGACAGTAGCCTATCTCCTCCATCATCTCTATATCATACTTTGTCCTCATCTCAAGCCTCTGTGCCTCAAGGAGCTTATTCTGTGACCTAAGAAGTGCCAGATGACCCTTTAATTCAGCCTTTATGGACTCAATGGCTCTCTCCAGTGTATGTCTCGGAAGGACATAATGGGATGCAGGAAAGATAATGCAGTGTCTCAGGGTCTCTATGACCGAACCTGTAAGGGGGTCTATGGTATGGATGGATAAGACCCTGTCATCCTCAATGGTTATCCTGAATGCCCTCTTCTCCTCATAGGCTGGCAAGATGTCGATATGGGGACCCCTCACCCTGAACCTGCCCCTGTAGAAATCTATATCATTTCTCTCATACTGACATTGTATGACCATCTCAAGGAGCCTTTCCCTGCTCATCTCCATATCTTTCTCAAGACGTATAAGCATGCCATAGTATGCCTCTGGTGAGCCAAGACCATAGATACAGGATACACTTGCCACTACGATGGTGTCCTCCCTCTCAAATAGGGCATTTGTGGCAAGGAGCCTCAGCCTATCTATCTCCTCATTGATGGATGAGTCCTTCTCGATATATGTATCTGTAGAGGGTATGTATGCCTCAGGTTGATAGTAGTCATAATAGCTTACAAAAAAATGTACCTCGTTTTCAGGGAACAGGGTCTTAAACTCTGTATAAAGCTGTGCAGCAAGGGTCTTATTGTGGGAGATGACAAGGGTTGTCTTCTGGACACGTTCTATGACATTAGCCATGGTAAATGTCTTGCCTGAGCCTGTCACGCCCAATAATACCTGATGTTTAACGCCATTTTTTATGTTCTCGGTAATCCTTTCGATAGCATCAGGCTGGTCACCAGCCGGCCTATATTCGCTTATCAGTCTGAATCGGTTTTTCATGGGAATAGGTTCTCCATGAAAAGATTACAGGATTTGGCAAAAATACTCAATGAATAAGTAACCCATCTTACCTATTTGACATGGCTCATGAAGAGATGTTAAATTTTTCCAGTGAAAATGTTGACATCTTTAAACAAAAAGATATATCTGTATATTCTTAAGGAGATTTTCCAGATTCTCCTTCTTTCTATCGGGGTTCTCACCTTTATAATGGTAATAAGCAGGATAGGACAACTCGCAGACCTTATCATAAATAAAGGTGTTGAAATAGAGGACATCTTTCTTCTTATTGTTTACTCCTCTCCCCCCTATCTTACCTTTACACTTCCCATGTCTTTTTTGCTCTCCACCATTGTTGTCTTAGGGAGACTGTCAACGGAAAATGAGATTCTCGCCTTGAAGGCAAGCGGTATTGACCTTAAGTATCTCTTTGTGCCTGTGGTGGTGACAGGCATCATTATATCCCTGATAGGCCTTTTGAATACCACAATGCTGCTGCCAAACAGCAGCGACCTCTTTAGAAAAACCCTAATAAATATAGTAAAAAAGGGCATAACCATAGAGGATAAGGAGGGTATCTTCAACGATACTATACCAGGGATTGTCATATATGTAGACAAGATAGATAAGGAGAACAAAAGGCTGGCCGGCGTCCTTATCTCTGATGACAGGGACAAGGATATAAAGCAGATGATCTCTGCCAACAGGGGGATTATAAACCTTGATCATGATACCCTCGACCTTAATTTCCTCCTTGAAGATGGAAATCTCCACAGGTGGGAGAAAAAGGCCGACGTTTACAGAAATCTCTATTTTAAAGAATATTTCTTCTCCATGAACCTTGAAAAAGATGTGCCACAGAATGTTCAGCTTAGAAAAAGGCCCTACGAGATGGACACAAGAGAGCTGAAAAAGGCACTTATAAGTGCCAGTGCCCCGGCTAGGTACGATATAATGCTTGAAATTTTTAAGAAGTTTTCAATACCCCTTTCCTCTATCTCCTTTATCTTTCTCGCAGTTCCACTGGGAATAAGAAGAAGGAGGGAGGGCAGGTTCTCAGGTGTCCTATATAGCCTTCTCCTCTTTGTTCTGTATTACGTGTTAATGGCTTTCACAGAGAATCTTGGTAAGACATTCGGGGTCCCTGCGTTTATAGTATCCTTTGCACCAAACCTTATTGTCCTACTCATAGGCATAGGTTTCCTTAAAAACCTCAATTATGAAGAATATACTACTGTTACAGAGAAGATAAGGCACAGATGGAGAGGTTATATTGAAAAAACTAAATAAATACCTCATCGCCCATGTATTAAGATACCTTTTAATCACCGAGATTGCAGGTATTGTGGTCTTTATAACCATAGAATTCTTTGATCATATGGGTATGTTCACCTCCACCCTGTCCAATTTCCTCAACAGCATAGTCTATCTTTTTCTCAGAACGCCCTATTATATAAATCTAATACTCCCCCTTGCGTTTCTCATATCCATGCTCATTCTTCTTATATTAATGATAAGAAATAATGAGATAATCACATTAAGGACATCTGGTATCAGTACCCTTTCCATCCTGATACCCTTTGCCGGGCTCTCTCTATTTCTTGCCCTTTTCTCCTTTGGCCTTTCAGAATGGATAAAGCCCTATGCATCCTCTGCGGCCGATTATATATACAGGGTGAGGATTAAAAAGGAAGAGCCCTTTGTGTTTTTCAAAAACGATAGGATATGGTTCAAGAGGGGCAATATTATCAACAACATAGACTCCTATGATCCAAAAAAGGATATAATAAACGGGCTCACTACCATTGAGCTTGCCGATGACTATTCAATAAAAAGAAGGCTTGATGCTAAAAAAGGTATCTGGGAGAACGGATCCTGGACATTCTTTGATGTGGTTGAGAGAACCTTTAAAAAGGATAGTATCCTTAAAAAAAATACCTATAAGGAACTGAAGGATATTATCAAAGAGAACCCATCCATATTTAAGGCAACAGGTAGGAGCCCAGAGGATATGGGCTACAGGGAATTGTCAAAATACATAAAAAAGATGAGAAGGGATGGTCACGATGTAAGAAGGTATCTTGTAGACCTCTACAATAAGTTTGCCTTTCCCTTCATAAACCTTATCATGGTATTTGCTGCCTTCTCTGTAGGTCTGAGATATTCAAAGACCAAACATATATCAAAGGGGATATTTACTGGTATAACAGTGGGTATGCTATATTGGTTTTTCCATTCCATATCCCTCTCTTTTGGATACTCTGAGATATTTCCACCATTTTTTGCTGCCTGGTTAGCAAATATTTTCTTTTTTTCTCTCGGTATAATTGGTATTGTAACTCTAAGAACATAAAAATAAAGAAAGGATTGTATGAAGGCTTATCTCGATATAGAAACAGACAGAAAAGGCAATATATGTGTAATAGGTATATATACAGATACCTATGGCTTTGTTCAGTTTAAGGGAAGGGGCATAACAGCACATAATCTCTCAGGTGTCATGAACACAGCTGATACCATTGTAACCTTCAATGGTGATTATTTTGACCTCCCCCAGATTAAAAAATGTCTTGACCTTGACCTTAAGACAACCCACAAATCCCTTGACCTTTTAAAGATCAAGAGGAGACTTGGCATCAAGGGTGGGCTCAAGGAGCTTGAAAAGATGTTTGGCATCAAAAGAAAGACCGAGGGTATAAATGGATATAATGCCATGACCCTATGGGAGATCTATATAAAGAAAGGTAGAGAGGACGCCCTGAACCTTCTTCTGGAATATAACAGGGAGGATGTCCTGAACCTTATACCCCTTGAAGCAATACTGCTTAAACAATATGGAGGTCTTATGCCATGATGGACTTTTTTGAGGTAGAGTCATCATACAATAAAATAAAGGGGGTCATTACAGCCCCTGACGGAAAAGGCCGGTATCCCTGTGTCATATTATCCCACGGACTTGTAAGCTCAAAGGAAAGCTCCAAATATATTGCCCTTTCAGAGGCATTGAGGGGGGTAGGCATTGCATCCTGTAGGTTTGATTACCACGGCTGTGGAGAAAGCACAGGAAGAATAGAGGACACAACCCTTACCATAAGGCTGGAAAATCTTGATTGCATAACAGATTATGTGGCAGGGGCAGAGACGATTGACCCGGATAGACTTGCTATACTGGGCAGCAGCTTTGGCGGCACAACAGGGATTATAAAGGCATCAAGGGACAAAAGGATAAGATGCATCTCCTTCTGGGCAACACCATTCAGGTTTGAGAAAAAGGATGGGAATACCATATCAGATATAAGATTCACTAGTGCTATATTTGATGATTTTTCAAGATATAATATCCTTGCAGAGGCAAAAAAGGTATCCCATGGACTATGTATCCATGGGGATATGGATGAGGTGGTCTCTCATCAAGAGGGTATAGCTATATTCAATAACATTAAGGAGCCAAAAAGGCTTGAGATTATAAAAGGTGCAGATCATATATTCTCTGACCCTACCCATAGACAGAGGGCAATTGACCTTGCCTTAGAGTGGTTTGTTGGTTTCCTTATCAGGGGTTGAGCTATCCTGTCTATGCCTTTTCTCCCACTTCATCTTCACCTTTTCCTTTATGAGCTCGCCTACCACATTACTTAGGCCTATTCCAAAGGCAAGGGAGATGGTGAGTATAATACCGCCAAAAATAATGAGGAAACTTATATTAATTATGGTATTCCCTATGCCGATATACTCAAATACAATACCGAATGTGATGATAATCATAAAAACCCTGACGCTCTTGGATATCAGGTCCCCGTATTTCAGGTTGGCATTCTCACATGCCATATAGATTAACCTGCCCAGAAAATTACTGAATATAATCCCTATAACCACAATCAGGAGGGATACAATAATGCTTGGCAGTGCTGCTGATACCCTTGATGCATACTCGCTAAACTGACTGATGCCAATAAAATTAAGACCAAAGGAGAAGAACACAACTATAAACAGCCAGAAGGCGATTTTACCTATAATCATGGAGGGCATTGTTTTAATACCGCCTTTTTTAAGGAAATTGATAATGCCGACATCATCTGCCCATCTGTCGAACCTGAATATCACAAGGAGCCTGGAAAGAAGCTTTTTTATAAACCAACTTATTATAAAACCGCCTATCATGACTACGATCATGACAATTATATTCAGGAAAACATCTGTAAAGTTTTCGTAGAGGTCTAAAAAAAGGTCTCTTAAGAACTCGATCATAATAGAAATCTTATTAGAACATATAGTTTATGTCAATGGAAAAGAGGATTTTTTGTTGACACAGACGATTTTTTATATAAAACTTTTGAAATATTAAATCCAAGATAAGGGGGAACAGATGATTAGAAGAGCTGTTTTTATCGGTTTTATTGTGTTTGCCTTTTTAACATCCTTTTTTGTCCTCGTTGAGGCAAAAATAGTGGTGAAATACGGCCATGTGGGACCTCCAGTTCATCCACAGCACAAGGCAGCGGTTGCATTTGCTAAATATGTGGCAGAAAAGACAAAGGGGGAGATAGAGGTGCAGGTATTTCCCCTTGGACAGCTTGGCGGTGAACGCTCCATGACAGAGCAGGTTCAATCAGGGACCCTTCACATGGCAGCTGTTACCTCAGGCGTCCTCTCAAATTTTGTCCCACAGATAGGGATTATTGAGCTTCCTTTTATATATCCCAACAGGGAGGTGGCATATAGGGTCCTGGATGACAAGGAGGTAAAAGAGAGATTTGCAAGATTTTGTGATGAAAAGGGTTTTGTTTTTATAGGGTACACCGAAAACGAGTTCCGGGATATTACAAACTCGAAAAGGCCAATCCGCAA
>JAGPMK010000030.1:22202-28076 GCA_018052995.1 Syntrophorhabdales bacterium
ACCCCCTTTTAATACCATTATGGAAAACTTTATAAAAAAGTGTAATAGGATAGAGGAATGGGCAGCAGGCATAATACTTCTTTGCCTTGCTGTCCTTACCTTCTTTGAGACCATGCTGAGGTATACCATATCTTACTCCTTCACATGGTTTCAGGAGCTTGCAAATTACATATTAATCTTCACAACATACCTCTGTGCATCCATAGGGGTAAAATACGGCACTCACTTTTCTATGGAGGCACTCACAGAATATATGCCTGATAGGGTAAGCCATATCTTAAAGACCATAGCCTACTTCGTATCTGGTATTGCTGTGCTACTATTTATTTACTATGGTATAAAACATATCCAATCAGTCATAAGATTTGGTGTAAAAAGCCCTGCCATGCAGATACCCATGTATATCCCATATATTGCCATACCCCTTTTTTCCCTTACCATGTCTTTTCGCTTTTTTGCCCTCTCATTTAAACATCTACGAAGATTTATAAAAAAAGAGCCTTATGAAAGGGTCCGCAAAAAGGGGTCAGGATGAATCTTACAATAATATTTGTCAGCTTCTTCATCCTCCTTACCCTAAGCGTTCCTATTGCCATAGCCCTTGTCACGACAACCGCCATATATCTGTTTTTTATTGCCCAGACACCCTTAACCTCCCTTGTCCAGCAGCTTTTCAACGGTCTGGATAATTTTGTCCTCCTCGGGGTCCCCTTTTTCATACTTGCAGGCAATATCATGGCTGAGGGGGCAATATCAGAAAGGCTAGTAAATGTAATGAGACTTTTTGTAGGAAGATTCACGGGCGGGCTTGCCATTGCCTCTATCATGGCATGCATGTTTTTTGCCGCCATATCAGGCTCATCGCCTGCCACAGTCATTGCAATTGGTAGCATAATGATGCCGGCGCTTATAAAGGAGGGCTACGGTGAGCGGTTCTCTATAGGTCTTCTTACATCATCAGGCTCCCTGGGCATTCTAATCCCGCCCAGCATACCCATGATTCTATATGCCCTTGTGATGAATGTATCTGTAGCAGAGATATTTATAGCTGGGTTTCTGCCTGGGATCTTCATTGGGCTATGCCTTATAACCTACGCATATGTAATGGCAAAAAGACATGGATGGTATTCGAGAACAAGATACACCTTTAGAGAGGGTATAAAGATTATAAAGGATGGATTGTGGGCACTGCTGCTGCCCTTTATCGTCCTTGGGGGTATATATGGTGGTGTATTCACGCCCACCGAGGCAGCAGCAGTGTCTGTGGTATATGCCCTTTTTGTTGAGATATTTATCTATAAAGAATTAAAGATATATAGGCTTTTAGATATATGCAGGGATTCAGCGATACTATCGGGCTGCCTTCTCTTTATACTTTCCTGTGCCATGACCTTTATATGGCTTCTCACAGTTGAGCAGATACCCATCAGGGTTGCAGAGATGATAGTAAATAATATAGACAGTAGATGGCTGTTCCTTCTTGCCATAAACGGCGTATTACTCATAATAGGTGGGCTTATGGATATCGTCACCGCTGTTGTTGTCATATCCCCCATCCTTGTTGAGACCCTATCAAGATATGATATAAACTATGTTCACTTCGGCATCATAATGATTGTTAATATAGAGTGTGGATTCCTTACACCCCCCTTTGGCCTAAATCTTTTTGTCTCAATGGCTATTATGAGACGCTCCTTGATTGAGGTAGGCAGGGCAATACTGCCATATTTAGCCATATTTATAGGATGCCTTCTTGTCCTAACGTATGTTCCAAGGCTATCCCTTATACTGCCAGAGATATTTCTAAAGAGATGAAATATAAGGCAGGGGGGCGGGGTGAAAGGGCCTTTGACAACTAATCAGATTACGATAATCAGTCAACGAGCCTCTTTAGCTTTTCTATAAGTATCTTTATCTGCTCTTCTCTATCCTTGAGGGCGGTTCGAAATTCCCTGTGGTGTGTTCTTGCTATTTCAACCTCAAGGTGAGACAGATAGCGCTCAATAATATTCAGCAGTAATCTTGCCTCATCTTTGTTCATTTCAAAGGTTATCATAACAACCCCCTTTTAGGGCATCTATCTATCCGTGCCCTGTTAATTTTTCTTTTCTAATATCTTTATTAGCACAAGTATATATTTTTGCAATAACTATGTTACAAATATAATATCTTTATGAATTTATCATAACAAACAATTGAACATCCTCTGAAAAGATTATAGAGTTTAGTGTATAATGGGATATGAACAAAACAGAAAAGAGACCCCCCTTGCAAAACTTTTCCTGTCATTTCTGAGGCTTGGAGCCACTGCCTTTGGCGGGCCCACTATGGTCGCCTATATACAGGAGATGTCAGTAAAAAGATACAGGTGGATAAGCGTAGATGAATTTAAAAGAGGGGTTGCCCTGTGCCAATCAATACCAGGGGCTACTGCCATGCAGATGGCAGCATATGTAGGTCTAATAAAAAGGGGACTTCCTGGTGCTGTTGCCACTTTTTCTGGTTTTGGGCTCCCAGCCTTTGTATTTATGCTTTTTTTGAGCTGGTTATACACCATCTTTGGCAATCTCCCGGTTGTTACATCCTTGCTTAAAGGACTTCAGGTTATTGTTGTTGCTATTGTGGCTAATGCAACATATATCTTTGCAAAAGATACCATGAAAATATATCTAAGCCTAATTATAGCCATTTTATCCGCCAGTGCCTTTTGGTTTGGCATAAGCCCTTTCTTTATAATAATAGGGGCTGCCTTGACTGGCATAATAGGCATTAAGTTTAATAACGATCCCTTTTTATCTGAAAAAGGTGGACATAATAACAGCCAATTTTATTCTTTTCTTTACCCTGTTGCCTTTACTGTTTTAGGGACCGCCATTCTATTTGGAATAAACAGAAGGCTCTTTGAGCTTGCAATAATTATGCTGAAGATTGATCTATTTGCCTTTGGTGGTGGTTTTGCGGCGCTGCCCCTTATGCTTCAGGAGATAGTCCATGTAAGAAGTTGGATTGATAATAAAACCTTTATGGATGGAATAGCCCTGGGTCAGGTGACACCAGGTCCTATTATAATAACAGCAACCTTTGTGGGCTTTCTTACCAACGGTATCGCGGGTTCAATAGTTGCCACTTTGTCAATATTCATCCCGTCTTTTACCATGCTTATCCTCGGTGCAAATATATTCAACATGTTAAAGCAATCTGTATATTTTCAGGCTGCCATAAAAGGTATATTCGCCTCCTTTGTTGGACTGCTTATCTTCGTGACCTTCAAGTTTGCTTTTGCTGTATCATGGGACGTAATAAAGGTAATAATCTGTCTATGCGCTGTCGGGGCTCTTCTTAAAAAAATTGATATTATCTATATTGTTCTTACAGGGGCTATGGTATCTGTATTGCTTCTATGATTAGCAATAATTGTGTTTTAATTAAATATGAATATTCTGTTCTATGGCCTTCGCTGCCTCCCTTAGTAGGATTAAGGGGTGTATCGTAGTTATCGATATTCTCCCTCTTTACCCTGTGGTAAGGATATGTAGAATAAAAATAAATTGACACAGAGGGTGTTGAAATGTATTATTGAAACCAGATATGTTTTCTACATACATCTCCGTTTCAAAATCCAGGACCCATCACCAAGCCATTGCAGGATTTTATGAAAGGGTTTTTTTATATTTTGCTATTATTAGCCTCATGGTTTTCTGTATGCCAGGGGTTAGCATATCCCAGCAAACAGAGACATGCATTGGCTGTCATACCAGTGATAAGACACTCAAGATGCTTTACAAACCAGTAAGGGTTGAGTCAGCGGAGGGAGAAGGTTGAGCAGGTGCCCCTCCGTCAGTTCCGGCGGAACTAATGTATAGAGCGTTTCTCGTGGATAAGGGGCTAATAAAAAAGGACCAGCACTTTTCTCAAGGCTGCACCTTTTGCCATAAAGGGAACAGCAAGGCATGGGATAGAAGGGTTGCCCATAAGGGGCTTGTTTCACGGCCATCCAAGGATTTATCCACATGTGGGGATTGCCACGAAGATGTTACAAAAAATTTTAGAAATGCTATGCATTTTACAAGTAATGGTCAGAGAAATGGTGTTATTGGAAGATTCTCTGCTGAGGAGATAGTGGTCTTTGATAAAAATGTATTTGAGTCATCCTGCAGGAGCTGCCATGCCTCCTGTGGTGACTGTCATGTGAGCTCGCCCCCAATAGCCGGTGTAAAGACAGGGCTTATAAAAGGCCATAGGTTCATAAAAAGGGATGAGGGGAGAACCTGTGCCTTATGTCATGGTGGAAGGGTTTATCCGGAGTTTACAGGGGAATATGGGGGATCTGCTGATATACATTATCAGAAAGGTATGCTATGCGTGGACTGCCATAAGAAAAAGGAACTTCATGGAGACGGTGTTCTCTATAAATCTATGAAGGATATTCAAGACAGACCTAAATGTATAAACTGTCATAAAATTGGAGAAAAGGATTCAGAAAACGCTGGAACAGCACATGCAATACACAGGGACAGGCTGAGCTGCTATGCATGCCATGCTGGTAGCCCTTACAAAAACTGCTATGGCTGTCATCTTGGAAAGGGCGCAGAATCAAAACCTGGCTTTTTCATAGGTATAAGCCCCAGAGACAAAAAAACAGTGACAACATTAAGGCTTATCCCAACTGTCAGGGATACATTCAGGCAGGCAGGCATAGAGATGAGGTATTATGACAGCCTCCCCAATTATTGGGATACGGCAAGCCACAACATAAGAAAGCGCACAGACAGGACGCGCTCCTGTGATGTATGCCACAAGGAAAGGAGGGATTATCTTACCACTGACAAGCTCATAAAAAATGGCTCAAAGGCAAATATGGATGTTATTATTAAAGAAAAAAATAAAAATATAAGGAGGTCTTATGAGGTGCCTTAAAACATTGAAACATATCTACCTACTATCCCTTATTTTTGTTCTCTCGGTGGTATCTACTGCCATATCTGCAGAACCGGCTGTCTCCACAGATTGGCTTGAAAAGAATCTTAATAACCCCAATATAGTAATAGTGGATGTAAGAAAGGTGGAGGAATATAAGGCAGGCCATATACCAAGTGCTGTGAATATTTACTATGGCTCATGGGCAATTACAAAGGCAGGTATAAGAAATGAACTACCTGCCATAGATGACCTATTTGATATTATTGGTTCAGCCGGGATAACAGCTGATACCCATGTTGTTGTGGTAGGCAAGGTTGATACACCACCTGACAAGTTTGATATGACAAGGGTAGCCTGGACATTAAAATATGCAGGGGTTAAAAATGTCTCTATACTTGATGGTGGATATAATAAATGGATGACAGATAAAAAGCCCGTATCCACAGAGGCGGTAAAACCAAAGGAAAAGCCATATAAGGCAGAGGTGAACAAAAACCTCATTGTTGACAAGGATTATGTTTTATCAAAACTAGGTAAGGCAATCCTCGTGGATGTGAGGGAACCAGAATTCTATCAGGGAAAAAAGAAGCTTGATTTTGTAGCTAAATTGGGTCGCATAAAGGGTGCGGTAAATCTTCCTAACTCCCTTGCCTTTAATAAGGACTCCACGTTCAAATCAAGGGAAGAACTCGAAAAGGCAGCGTCTGCAGCAGTGGGAACAGACAGATCAAAAGAGATCATTACCTACTGTGATACAGGAAAAACCTGCACTGCCTGGGCAATCATCCTTTCCGACATGCTTGGTTACAAAGATGTTAAGATATATGATGGCTCAACAGAGGAATGGACAAAAGACCCCAATGCCCCTTTTGAGCAATAGAGGATAGTAATTCAAAAACAGGCCCCCTGCCCTTTACGATATATCTCAAGGGCAGGGCTTCAATTCATAGAGAT
>JAGPMK010000067.1 GCA_018052995.1 Syntrophorhabdales bacterium
TCTCAAAGTTATCAAGTATAAAATAACATGGCCCATCTTCAAGGAGCTGCTTACATAGGGATATGATATCAAGGTCTGTTTTGCTTAAGGTTCTATATTTTTTACATACGATATTTCTTATTTCACTAACCGGCCTCTCCCATATATCACAGTAGAATACATTCTTGTTTGTCATAGAAAGCTGGGGCATAATAAAAGACTTTAAAACAGTTGTCTTGCCTGTTGACTCGCCCCCCACAACAATAGCGCATCCTGTATTAAATAGTCTGTCGAGTATTATAGATGCCTTTTCCCACCTTTCAACTGGAGGCAGTTCATATTCATTGTATGGAGAAAATTTCGGTATTTCAAACAAGTCCGCCTCATAATTAAAATCATGTCTGATTTCCCAAATTATCTCCTTATAATTAATACCCAATTTCCCATTGACGTTCTCTTTGAAAAGGTAAAACATGTCATCTAGGAGGTTTTTTGCATTTTCCAGCATATGGATTTCATAGGGGAATTTAGCAGTATATCTTACTGAAATAACACCCTCTCTGTTATCAATATCCAGGACGACATCATCCTTTCTCAAATAAACCCTTGAGTCATTAAACCTCCTGAGATTTGAAAATTTTATATCGGAAAAAAAGATGTCAAGAAATAGATGGGCAAGATTAAAGATATGTCCTATAGCCTTTGTATTTCTTATTACAGCCTTTTTGTTGTCCTCTGTTATCTCTAATTCAAGAGGGAGCTTCTTTATCTTGCTGGAAAATGAAAAATAATCTATCACCTCCATGGCTATCTCAGGTATATTCAGTCCATAATTGTTAAGGGGATTCTTGTTGTAGCTAAATAAATCGTGCATTCGTAGACCATCAGACTTCCACCTGTAGTCTTTGACCCTATCTATATCGTGAAGATAGATAATACCAAGGAGGGTAAATATCTCACCTGAGAACATCTCCTCGGTTCTATCTTTAGGATCAGGGAGGATTCGTTCGATAAGGCCTTTGAGGTCTTCTATATGCTGTTTTATAGGCAGGGTCGATGATGGAAAGATATGTTCTTCGAAAAATCTTTTGAGGTCGATATACCTCTGGTATAGCCTTAGTTCTTGCTCTTTGTCCCTTAGAACCTCTTCAAGCCTTGATTGCATCAATCGTCAACCAGAACGCACCCTTTTCCTCCATATGAAAACAAGGGGGCAGGCAACGAAAATCGAAGAATATGTGCCTATTAAAACACCTACAAAAAGGGCAAAGGAAAAATCAAAGAGCGTCTTGCCACCAAGAAATAGTATTGCACCTACAGCAAGTAATGTAGTAAGGGAGGTTATTAAAGTCCTGCTCAGGACACCGTTTATGCTTTTATTGATAATCTCCGCTATATCCTTCTTCGATTTCATCCTGGTCATATTTTCCCTTACCCTGTCAAAGACAACCACGGTATCAGTAAGCGAATAACCTGCAATTGTCAAAAGTGCTGTGATGAAAAGAATGTTCATCTCAAGGTTAAATAGATAAAAGATGCCAAGAAGTGCTAGGACATCATGAAATGTGGCTATAGTGGCAGCAACGCCGAACACAAAGGTGAATCGCCATGCAATATATATGATGATGCATAGAAATGATATAGCCATAGCTATCATGGCATTCCTTTTTAATACCTTTCCCACTGTGGCGCCTACTATGTTGCTCGCAAGGATCTGAAAACCCTTGCCAGCCATCTCTTTATTTATAATTGCCTCAACCTTTTTCTGTATATCCTGGCCTTCAACATTAGACCCTTTTAATTTAATAAGAAATTCCTTTGTTCCACTTATCTCCTGAATCTGCGCATCTTTTATGCCCCCTACAGAAAGCACTCCCCTTAAGGTGCCTATGTCTACCTTTTCATCAAATCTTGCATGTATCTGGACTCCACCGGTGAAATCTACACTCATGTTTGCCCTGCCTATAGAGACCATTATAAATGCAAATATACCAAGGATACAGAGTATGCCTGAAACAATAAATGCCTTGTTTCTAAAGCCTATAAAATCAATGTTTGTATCCTTAACAATCTCTACAAACTTCATTAAATACTTAAACTCCTTGGTTTATACTTTATAAGGATCCAGTCAAATATTGTTTTTGAGCCAAAGACTGCTGTAAAAAGATTGACTATTATACCTATACTCAGGGTAACCGCAAAACCCTTTATGGGGCCTGTGCCAAATATGAAGAGTATAAATGTCGTGATAAGGGTTGTTATATGGGAATCAAATATGGTCAACCATGCCTTTTCATAGCCACCATCAATGGCTGCACGGACTGTCTTGCCGAGTTTTAGTTCATCCCTTATCCTCTCGAAGATAAGGACATTTGAGTCAACACCCATACCTATAGTCAATACGATACCAGCTATGCCAGGCAATGTCATTGTTGCCTTTAGGGCAGTAAACGCGCCAAGGAGATAAAGGAGATTTAAAAAGAGTGCTATAACCGCAATAACGCCAGATAGCCTGTAATAAAAAATCATAAAAGCAATCACAAGGACACCGCCGAGCACGACAGCGCTTACACCCTTTCTTATAGAATCCTGACCAAGGGTGGGTCCTATTGTAATATTCTGCACAACTTTAACCGGTGCAGGCAGGGCGCCTGCCCTTAATACTATGGCAAGATCCTTTGCCTCATCCATGGTAAAACCGCCTGTTATAGATGCCTTGCCACCAGATATCCTTTCCTTCACAACTGGTGCTGAATAGACAGTGTTATCGAGGATTATAGCAATCCTCTTCCCCACATTCTCGGCTGTTATCTTATCGAATATCCTTGAGCCCTCTGCATTAAACTCTATGGCAACATAAGGCTCGTTGTTAAACTCGCCCCCTATCCTTACCCTGGCATCAGTTAAGAGTTCTCCTGTCAGAAGTGCCTGTTTCTTAAGAAGCAGAGGCACGGTGGTGACTATGCCTGTATCCCTGTTTCGCATCTTTAAAGGCAGGACCTCATCACCCTCTGGTACTGGTCCTCCTGTATATCTTGCTACATTATCCTCATCGACTAATTTAAACTCAAGCTGTGCTGTCCTTCCAATAAGCTCCAGTGCCCTCTGTGGGTCTTTTATACCGGGCAGCTGAACCAGTATCTGATTGTCACCCTGTTTGACAATAACAGGTTCTGTGACCCCGAACTGGTCTATCCTATTTCTTATAGTCTCAAGCGCCTGATTAACCGCATTCTCCCTGATGTGAGAGATGTCCTTCTCTGATAAAATGAAATCCAGAACAAGGTTATCGCCCTCTACCCTCTGCCCCCCTGCCTTAAAATCAGTAAATTCCTTTCCCACGAGGTTATAGAGTTTATCCTTCTGCTCAGCCCTAATAACCACTGATATGCCATTTTCTTTCTTATGGAGATCCAGAAAACGTATCCCGTCTCTTATCATGGCATCCTTGAGGTTGCTAAATTTTCTGTCCAGTAGATTATCCATCATCTTGGATGTATCCATCTCAAGAAGGAGATGCATGCCCCCTTTTAGGTCAAGTCCCAGATGTATCTTGTCTGAGGGGAGATACCTCTTCCAAAATCCCTGCATCTCTACTACATTGGGCAGGCAGAAAACAACAGATACCACAAGAAAAATGAGGACGAGAATAGCTCTTAGTTTTAAAGACTTTAACACCTAAAACCTCATTGAAAATTTATAATGAAGCAGTATTGATAAAATATACCAAAGTTATATCCATCAAGAGATTTTGTCAAGAGAAATTTCTCACTTGTCTCAGCGCAAAACAGAAATGACCTCTTTTTATCAAAACAGAAAAGTGTGACCACTTATGTCAATAGCCTGTTGCCCAAATGCTTTGTCTATGAGATTCAGGTGAAAAAACCTATCGTTGTATGAAGGTTTGCTTACTTGCAGAAACTTAGCTTTTTGACAGGCTGTCAAGGTCTGACCCATCATAGAAACTATAGCCATTTCTTCCAGAGTTTTTAACCTTATACATGGCAATATCTGCATTCTTTACCAGTGTGTCAATGTCTCTACCATGTTCAGGGTATAAGGCTATGCCAATACTTATGGTTATATTGATTTTCATACCATCGAAGTGGATGGCTGGTTTAAATTCCTCTATAATCTTCTGTGCTATAATCTTGGCATCATATCTGTCCTTCAGATCAGTAAAGATGAGTATAAACTCATCTCCTCCCATCCTTGCCACTGTATCGCCTCTACGGATCTGGCTCATGAGTCTTTTTGCTACTGCCCTTAATAATCTATCGCCTGTAGTATGCCCATAGGTATCATTCACATCCTTGAATCTATCCAGATCAAGCATCATAACAGCCACTATTTTCTCAAAACGCTCTCCACGGGCTAAGGCCACATTAAGCCTGTCATTAAAGAGTGAACGGTTAGGCAGGCCCGTGAGCATATCATGGAATGCCATGTATTTCATAGCCTCCTCTGCCCTCTTTCTCTCTGTTATATCCCGAACTATACCCTGATATTCATATATCCTACCCTTCACATCTCTTCTGCATGACACAGTGAGAAGACAGGCCATCACAGAACCATCCCTTTTTTTAAGCCTTATCTCAAAGTCTTTTACAAAGTCATTTTTTTTCAATGCCTGTTTTAATCTACCCATCTCATTCTCATCGGCATATGCAATCCTTGCATTGAGCCTCTTTAGCTCCTCCCTGCTATAACCGAACATCTCTATAAATGCCTGATTGCCATCTATGAGGTTGCCATTGCCTTCTGTAAAATATATTGCATCCCTTGAACCCTCAAAGAGGGCGCGGAATCTCTCCTCACTCTCCCTTACGAGCGCCTCTACTTTTTTCCATTCCGTAATATCCCTTATGGATTCTATAGCACCAATAAATTTACCGTTTTCATTATAGAGCCTTGATGCTGACCCCCACAGGTATCCTCCTTTTCCCCGGTAGAGCTCAGGGGCGAATACCTCTGCATAAAGTGTATTACCCCTCTTACTGACAAAATCATATTTTCCCTCTATCTTCTCATCACCTCTAAATAAAAGGTCAATGAGTATGGGCCGCCTTTTGCCGTAGAAGGGTATTGCATATTCATAGTCACCCTTGCCAAGGATATCCTCTTTTTTTACCCCTGTCATCTCCTCTATTGCCCTGTTCCACGCCACTACCCTTCTGTTTTCATCAATGATAAAGCTTGCATCTGGGAGATTGTCTATAATATTGAGAAGATTCTTATCGTGGAGCCAGTCCGGATATGTATAGGAGCTATTATCTATATGACTACCATTATCCATGGTATCTATTTAACCCCCCTTACATAATTTTGGTATCTTTTCAGCTTGTTGTCAATGATTTTGGGATTAAAGAACTAACGATCCGTGGACTGGAAGGATATAGAGTTAGATGGGCAGGTGGATACACAGAGTCCACAGCCTGCGCATGTATCCTCCCGTATATGGGCAACAGGGACATGGCTTACAGGGTGTGGTCCATATATAGCAACCTCCCTCTCTCTTAATTCTATCTCTATGGACTCATGGGGACATGAATTTTTGCAGGATCCGCATCCACTGCATCTGTCCTCGTTCACCTGGGGGATGATTCTTTCTTCTTTTAATTCAAGGGTTATCTCACCTAAGGCGCCAAGTGTTTCCCTTTCCTTCCATCTTTTATCCCTTGGATGTCTTATAAACCCCACATGATATCTTTTTCTGTCCCATTTTGTAGGGGACCATCTGAGCTGTGGTTCAGACCTGTATAGTGAGAGGAATTCCCTGTCCTTCATACCCGTTATATAATCGTCTAAACAAAAAACCATTGCGTTCTCAAATGAAAACTCTCTGGCATTGCCTGTTATCCTACAACCACCATTGTCAAAAGAGATTAACTCATCCTCCTCAAGGTGGATAAAGACAATACCATCCCTTCTTGCCCTTTCATAGCTCGTCTCTCCATAAGAAGGGGTCACCATATTTCTTGTCACCACATATACATCCTTGTCCCTTCCCTTCAGAGTCATTGCCGTCTCAACGAACATTGCAGAGGCATACTCATAGAAATAGGCATGTCCTGGATTATCTGTGCCAAGATAGAATATATATGTTTCGTGATTTGTATCAGGGATGCTAAAATCAGGTGGGTCCTCCTGGTATATCAGGCCCCTGTTTTTTATAAAACCATCATCAGGGATAGATGTCCTAGATGCAATAAAGCCTGCCCCAAAACCCGTAAGTATGGAATCCTTTATATTCATGGGCTCAAGGGCACCCCCTGATACATAGACACCATCCACATCTGTGGCAAGGGGTGATTTTTCTTTTATAAAACCGTATTCGTTAAGGGAAAAACCAAAGAGGGTGGCCAATCTTTTAATCTCAGGATTGGGACGAAGACCAATGGCAAGGACAGCAT
>JAGPMK010000068.1 GCA_018052995.1 Syntrophorhabdales bacterium
TATCTCCTCCATGATTGATTGTAGTTTTTTATATATCTCCTTTATTGCCCTGCTTGCCTCACAATCAGGGGCATATTCAAGGATGGTTTTCATCTCTTTCTGTGCCTCTGTGATTTTTATCTCATAGGGTATCTCGCCAAGATAGACAATTCCTTCATCATTACAGTATTGCCTCATCTCTTTAGTAAATTTAGGGCTTATATCGCTTTTGTTAATCACAAGGGCTGTTTTTCTATTCTCAATGCCTTACCATTGATAATGGCATGGGCGATCTTTTCATGGGCAGACAAAAGAAGCCTGTGAAAGGTGGGCTGGGAAACATTCATATTTTTTGCAGCCTCTTCCTGAGGCTGTCCAAGGAGGTCTTTTAAGCGGACTGCCTCCAGCTCATCGTGCTGCAGGATAACCTCTTCAAGCTCGGTCATCCTGACCCCTGCAGGCTTGAAAAAGGTTACCTGGGGGAGAAATTCTATGCTTCTTCTACATCTTGGACGTGGCATATCCTTGTTGCCTTCCTAAATTTTATCGGCAGGTTACATTTCATATATTGAATATATATTCAAAACAGTTCTTTTGTCAAGGCTATAGTAAATTTTTTTTGAGGATTATGCCCTTTTTATTTGACGCCTTTGCATGATTTTGTCTATCCCTAATGTAGCTGGCAAGACAGGCAGGAATAGATAAAACATGTTGCCAATATGGGCTAAAGGGATTTGCGTACTTATTTAGGTAATATTCCCCTTATGTTTTTTTAGATCCTCTATGGTTCACTACGATAAATAATCCATGACATTCTCCATGATTTTTTTATCCACAGAGACCTCTTTGTAGATGGTTTCTAATGTCTGTCTATCAAGCCTTATGAAATCCCTCTCCATGGGGGCAACAATCACCCCTGCCATCTCTATGGTGCCCGGGCTGATTGTAATCCTGTTGTCGCCATCTTTGAAAAAGGCATCAGGCCTGTGTTTTGTTCTCGGAAAGACACAGAGCATCAATTTTTTATCCTGCTCAAAACAGACAATATTCATCTTGGGCTCTCCTGATGCCTTAAGTGCTGTTGCCAATGCGCTGAAAAGGCGCAAAGATGTAGACCCCAGAGACCCTTCATCATAGCCCTCAAGGATGAAAAAGCCCCGTCCCATGCCCTCTTTCCAGTATATAGAGGTTTTAGATATGTCCTTAAGATGGTTCATGCTTTTTTTATCTTCAAGCTCATTTTCAAGCGGTGTATTCCCCTTTGGGACCGCCTGAAAATGGAGATGACCAGGTGCTGAGGCGCCACATTCTGGTCCGTTATAAAGTGTTATCCAGCCTGTCCCAAGGTCTTTTGTAAGCTGTAGGAGATGGGGGATATGGGTATCAATCCTTTGAGGCATGTGGCTGATGGAGTTTATGGTAAGGTGGTGATAAAATACTGGGGCAGGGTTGCAGAGTATAAGATATTCCTTATAAAGTATGCCTTTTTGGTCTTTGGGGAGGTTTTCAATACATAAGAAACAGGGGCGCATCTCTATCGCCTCTTGTCTTGTGTCAGCGGTAGTGCTTGTTTTTCTGCCAGGGTTGTGCTGGATAATCGCAGAGAAGCTATTAGAGGATATCTCTCTTGTCTTTACATCCCTGAGTATCTTATAGTCCTGTCTTAGCTGATCCCAGGTCTCTAACTGCTGGTTAAGAAGTCCCCTGCAGAGGCAATCAAGACCTGTGCCGTCAAAGCGGGCGTATATCCTATGGGCAAGATGGTCACGCATAGAAGGCTAAAATATTATAGGGCAATAGTGTTCAAGGGGTTAAGGGTAAGGGATCCAGGGCTGAACAATAGACTATTAACTATAGGCATCTGTTTAATCTCTGTCTTGCCAAAATCTCATCAGAACGGATACTGTCCTTGAACTCATTGTTTCTTTTTATCTCCTCTGCCGAGGGGTGCGCATCTGTATTTTCCTCCCACCTTCTGCATAGATATAGGCTCTCAAATATCCTTCCTATTTTATATTCACGGCAGACCCTAAGGGTTGCTGCATAGTCCTCACCATAGCTTACATTGAGAAATCCTATGTCTCTTATAATAGCTGTATTAAATGCCCTTGGCGCACCAACACCGTTTATCCTCAGCACATTATTGTGTCCATTTTCATCGGTCCATTCTCTGTGGTCTATAAGCCCTGGTGGTATCTCCTTGAGATTAAAATCAACAGTGGTATAGGAGCCTATTACCATACCAAATGGGCCATCCTGAAGCATTGTAACTATCCTGCTGAGGCTCTCAGGGCTGCTATATAGGTCATCAGAGTCAAGCTGCACTGCATACCTGCCGCAGTATGGTGAATTTATTGCCTCATTCCAGCAGCCACCAATACCGAGGTCTTTTCTCTCTGGGACAATATGTCTGAGAGCAGGACAACCTAGCGCAAGCCCAGATAATAGTCTTGTTGTCCCGTCTGTTGAATGATTATCTACTACAATGATATTATAAGAGAAATCTGTCTTCTGAGATAGGGCACTCTGGACTGCCTGGGCAATGGTCTTTACCCTATTCTTCACAGGTATAATAACAGATGCCTCTACAGGGAATATGTTACTGTTTTTTTCTGCAACCCCTAGATGTTCTGGGGGTATATAGGCGTTGATTCGCCTTAGGTGCTCAGTAAATACAGACTCCATCTCTACCTGAGCAGAACGGTTTTTGGGATCCACATAGGCAAAATGGCCTTCAGTATCACCGACTCTTTTTTTGTAGATAACATAATACAGAGGGTCTTTTATGTGCAGAATAGGGTGGTCAATAGAAACCTTGAGCCTTAAGTCATATAAACCGGCAAATTCTACAGCGGGTATCTCCCCGTATCTGGCAATGGCATCCCTTGCTGCTGAATTTGAAAAAAGCATCATCCCCCCGAAATCAAAATCATCCCTAACGCTACCTGTCTGATAATCGTCAAGGGGGTGATGGGTTAACCCCTTTTTGTCCCCATGATAATAATCTGAAAAAACAATTCCAGCGCCAGAGGTATGGGCATTATGGAGCATCCTCTCTAATGCCCCTGGTTCAATAAGGGAATACCTGTCCTCTGAAATAACCAGAAAGAAATCTGTGGTTAGCCCGGACAAGATGGTATTTAATGTTGAGCCTGTGTTTATGGAATTAGATTCTATAGCCCGACATATAGGCATCGGTAGGTCTATCCCCTTAGGTGATACGACGATTATCTCATTTACAAGATGGGAGCTGGCAAGCCCTCGAAGTTGTATAGTAAAGAGGCCGTCTGTGCTGTAAGGGATAATAGGGGTTATGGATGGCAAGAAGATAGACCTCTTGTTTTATGCCTTGACAGTTTTGCTGATTTTTTTATCCAGTATGTTGATTACCGTCATCAATACAATAAAAAGAAAACCCTTGTCTTCCTGGGAGATATAGAAATCCTCCTCCTCATCCTCCATAAGGAGTGCCTCAGCAATATATTTAAGTATATGGGGTTGTCTTTCTGCCTCCCTTTCGGCAATCTCAATGATATTGTTTTCCTCAGCGCCCTCTAGTTGTTCCAGGGTACTGAGATTATGCTCATAGGACTCTTCTATCTCCTTATATGTAGCCTTCCTTATCCTGCCGTATGCTGTGGTAAAGATCTTGTATATTACAAATAACAGATAAATCCCCAGATGCTTTGCGTCATCATCCAGATCCTCTGTTGCAGAGAGCACAAAGCCCAATAATTCAGGTTGGTTTTTGCTAAGCCTTTCCATCTCCTGCTCTATTTTCTCTTCGCGTAACTCATCGACATCCTGGATTACGTTGAGAACCATCTCTTCGCTTACCGGCATTACCATTGGACACCTCATTTTTATTTATTTTTTAAATAAATCCATAGCCCATTAGGGCTAGACCTTATTTCTGTAACGGCCATTCTCTCTTTTTTTAGATGTAATGTCAACAGCTTTTCACTTTAATCTCTCAACATTTTGTGTCTTTCCTATGACAACAAGGATGTCGCTGTCTTTCATGCGATAGTCAGGATTTACCATATGGACTGTATCAGTAAGGGTATCCTTGATGGCAACGACATCCACGCCATAATTGCTTCTCATATGTACCTCTCTTAAGGATTTGCCAATGAACTTATTTGAAGGCGCTACCTCGCATATCATAAATTCATCAGAGATAGGTATGTAGTCAATGAGGTTAGGGGCAATAATACTTCTTGCCACCTTTGCTGCCATATCCTTTTCAGGGATGACAACCTCTGTGGCGCCTACCTTTTCCAGGACAAGCTTATGCTCCTCGTTTGGCGCCTTTACTATTATATTCTTTACCTTTATCTGCTTAAGATGGAGCGTAAGCAGGGTGCTTGCAGCCAGGTCCTCACCAAAGGAGACTATCACTATGTCGTCCTCTCTTATGCCTATGGTCTCAATAAGGTTTTTGTCAGTGCCATCCCCGAGGATCGCCTTTGTTGAGCAATCCCTTGCCTGCTGGACAGCATCCTTGTTTTTGTCCACGGCAATAACATCTATGCCTGCTTCAAATAGGTTTTTTACCACATTATAACCGAATATACCCAATCCGATAACGATAACCCTTGGCATAATGCCTCCTTAACCAATCATTATGTTTTCCTCAGCATAGTGTATAACTGTCTTTTTAGATTTCCTGCTCAGGGAAAAGGCAAGGGTAAGGGGGCCAACCCTCCCTGCAAACATCATAATAGATAGGAAAATCTTTTGGGTGCTATTAAGATGCGGGGTAACACCCATTGATAGCCCTACTGTTGCAAATGCGGATATTGTGTCAAAGAGATACTCAACAAAAAGATGCCTTTCTCGGAGTGGTTGCCCTGTCTCTCCGGCAAAAAGCAGAATCGATGTAATTATGGCAACAGAAAAAATCGATGCAAATATAATGGAGATGGTTCTGTTTATTAGTTCATGGGGTATTGTCCTGTTCATCACATTGACCTCCTCATGACCCCTGAGTCTACTCCATAGCATCAAGAAAAGGACTGAAAAGCTTGTGGTCTTTATGCCTCCTCCTGCTGAGCCAGGGGATGCGCCTATAAACATGAGTATCATCAATACAAGGAGCGCGTCATTAGTCAGGTTGCCGATATCAACAGTGTTGAATCCTGCGGTCCTTGCAGTAACAGACTGGAAGAAAGAGACGAGTATCTTTGTGTGTAATGGGGCATCCTTAATAGTAAAGTTATTTTCAAAGAAAAGGAAGAGGGCAGCCCCAGCTACTATGAGGATAGCTGTTGTTATAAGGACAATCTTGGTATGCAGAGAAAGCCTTTTTTTTGGTCTCTTGAAAAAGGAAAGAACCTCGAGCTGGACAGCGAAACCTATACCACCAATAACAATTAATGCCATCAAGGTTATGTTGACTATAATATCCCCCTGATACCTCACAAGATTATCCGAGAAGAGTGAATAGCCGCAGTTGCAAAATGCTGATATAGCATGGTATATGCTGTAATAGACTGCCTTATCTATAGGAAGATCCCTTGAAAATGCCGGGATAAGGGATATGGCACCTATAGATTCTACTGCTAGCGTGGATACAAAGACATATTTAAGGATTATCTGAAAGTCCCTCCTGGGCGATGGAAGAAAAGAGGACTGGACAATCTCCCTGCCCTTGAAAGAGGTGCCAATCCTCATGAGGTGAAAGAAGAATGCAGAGAAGGTTATTATGCCAAGCCCACCACACTGAAAGAGGACCATGGTGATTATCTGTCCTGCGAGAGAGAGGTCCACACCTATGTCTATTACAGTAAGACCCGTGACACACACAGCAGATACAGAGGTAAATAAGGCATCCACAAACGTAAGCTGCTTTTTTGCAGCGGAAAAGGGCATCCACAGAAGGATGTTACCCAATATGATTATAAAGAGAAAGCTTAAGACAAAGATACGTTGGGGCGTAAGGTCACGGAGAAAAAATTTTTTTATAGAGATAAAAAATTTCACAACCATATATTTCATCCCGCCATTAAGGAACGGTTTTTAATAAGAAAATTCAACACGCTAACATCATGGGTCTGGGGATATGTCCAGAGCCTTAAAACTTTTCCAATGGTCTCGGTCTTGTCTTATATATCACCAATAGAAAGGAGTCAACATAAATAAAGATCTTAATATTACCCTGCCATTATTTTTTATCTTGGGTTGTTTTTCCTTATATCTTCAAGGGCACTTAATACCTCAATCTCTCCTACATACTGTTTTTTTTGACCCTGGTTCTCAATTATGCATGAAGGGGTTGCGTTTATGCGGTCATCCTTAAGATAATTATTCATTATAT
>JAGPMK010000069.1 GCA_018052995.1 Syntrophorhabdales bacterium
CAAGAGTGTGGCAGGCTGGGCGGATGAGATTATAGTTGTTGATTCCCACAGCACAGACAGCACAACAGAGATAACGGCCAGATACACAGACAAACTATACCAGCTTGACACAACAAATCTGAGGGATAAGTATCAATTTGCCCAGGAGAGATGTAAAAATACATGGGTCATGTTCATAGACGCAGATGAGTGGCTTACAGACAGCATAAAAAATGAGATTACAGGGATTTTAAGGTCCACTACTGATTATGATGGCTTTATGGTTAACAGGAGAAATATATACCTTGGCAGGGAGATAAGATTTGGGGGATGGTATCCTGACCACGAGATAAGGTTATATAAAAAGGATAAGGGCAGCTGGCAGGGTGGGATACACGCAAAGGTCCATGTGGATGGCAGGGTGGGTAAACTTAAGAATCATTATATGCACATGCCTTATATGGATACATCGCATCAAATAAGAACCATTGACAGGTATTCTGGTGCATATGCAGAAGACCTCTTTGCATCCCACCGCAGGTTCCATTTATTTAACATGCTTTTAAGACCAGTCTATAGGTTTTTTTGGGACTATATATTTAAGCTCGGTTTTCTCGATGGAATCCCGGGCATGATTATCGTGGCATCTACTATGTATTATGTCTTTATGAAACACGCAAAATTATGGGAGATGGAGAAAGAGATTGAAAGGAAAGGGGATTTTTAACGATAAAGGCAAAATGGATAACCGGCTGGAGACCAATGGTTACCTTGAGGATAGCATCACCCGAACCATAGTGTGCGGCAGATAATACAAAGAGGGGTATTGGCAATGGAGGTAAATATATTTAATCTTGAGAGGGACCATCAGGATATAAAGGAGACACTTGTTGAACGGTTCAGGGATATCCTGTCAGGGGGTGACTTTATCCTCGGCAGACAGGTTAGGGCATTCGAGGAGGCATTTGCAACCTATATTGGTGTAAAATATGCAGTGGGTGTAAATAGCGGGACAGATGCCTTAAAAATAGGGGGGCTTTCACTTGGTATTAAACCCGGGGACAGGATGGTAACAACCCCCAATACCTATATCTCCACTGCTATGTGCCTCTCCATTCATGGCATAGAACCTGTCTTCTGCGACATAGAGCCTAAAACATATAATATGGACCCTGAAGCCCTTGAATATGTCTTGGGCAGGGAAAAGGGGATAAGGCTATGCATACCTGTCCACCTCTATGGTCATCCATGCATGATGGATGAGATCATAGAGATATGTAAAAGAAATGACGTCCTTATTATGGAGGATGCCTGCCAGGCACATGGCGCCATCTACAATGGCAAGAAGGTAGGGGGTCTTGGCCATGCTGCTGCCTTCAGTTTTTATCCCACAAAAAACCTTGGTTGTTACGGTGATGGGGGGATTATAACTACAGACTCAGATGAGGTCTTTGAAAAGGCAGTGATGCTCCGGGCATATGGCCAGACAGCAAAGCATGTCCATGCTGTAGAGGGTTTTAATTCAAGGCTTGATGAGATTCAGGCAGCTCTCCTTCTTGTAAAGCTGGAAAGGCTGGACTACTGGAATAAAAGGAGAAGACATATTGCCTGGCTATATAAAAGGGAGCTTGAGGATACACCTGTTGTCTTGCCTGATGATGCATCCTGGGCATACCATGTCTATCACCTCTATGTAATAAGGGTAAAAGAGCGGGATGAGCTGATAAGGTATCTCAGGGAAAAAGGCGTAGCAACCCTTATCCATTATCCCACACCCATACATCTCCAGGGGGTATATAACCGCCTTGGTTATAAGGAGGGCTCATTTCCCAACGCAGAGAGGGCTGCAGAGGAGATTATATCCCTACCCATATATCCATCCCTGAGAGAAGATGAGGTGGTATATGTATCAAGGTGTATAAGGGAATTCTATGGTATGCGGGGGCAATAAGATATGAAGATATTGCAATTATTTAGTGACTGGAAATGGACTGGACCAGCAGAACCTGTGGTATCCCTCTGCGAGGCACTGTCAAAAGAGGGTGTGGACATAACCATTGCCTATAGAAAGACACCTATAGACTTCCCTGAGAGAACGGTGGGGAAAGAGGTAAAGGCAAGAGGCGTAAAATACTATGAAGGATTCAGGCTTAACAGATATTTTTCATTAAAGGACTGGCTCTCTGACCATATAGCAATAAGGTCATACTGCATAGAAAATAAAGTAGATATTATCCACACAAATCTCTCTCATGACCACTTTACAGCCCTTTTTTCCCTAGGTTTTGGTAGGCACAGGCCCCTGATAATAAGGACAGATCACAAAAGAGATGGTATGCCTGACAATATGTTCATGAAATGGGCCATGGCAAAGACAGACGGGCTCGTGACATACAGCCGGAGGATTATGGAAAAGGACAAAAGGTCTTTTGGTCTCCCTGAACAGAGAACATGTATAATCCCCCCCGGCATAAAGACACACAGAGGCCCCCTCAAGGATATGAAGAAGACCCTTGGGATTATGCCTGACGAAAAGATAATAGGGGTTATAGGGAGATTAAAGCCTGACAGGGGCTATGACATAATATTTAAGGCGTTCAAGCAGGTGAGAGAGAAAATGGAAAAAGCAAAACTCCTTATTATGGGTCGAAGCTCTCAGATAGAAAGGAGCATAAAGCAACCCATTGCAGGGCTTGGTATTGAACGTGATGTGATACTGGCAGGATATATAGTAGAGGACTATTTTTCCGTTATATCCACCTTTGATGTATTTGTAATGATGAGGGCGGGAAGCGATGGCACAGCAAGGGCATTAAGGGAGGTCATGTCCATGGGCATCCCTGCTATTGTCTCTGATTCAGGGATGTTGCCCGAGCTTGTGACAGACCATATCGATGGCTTTGTGGTCCCCCCCAATGAAGACACCCTCGCAGATAGGCTTATGATTACCCTGACAGATGACAATCTTAGGGCGAGACTCGGTGCCAACGCAGCGGAAAAGGCAAAGACCCAATGGGATTACAGCATCCAGGCAAAAAAGATTACGGAATTCTATGAAGGACTTTTAAAGGGTGGATAAGATTATGGTAAAGGAATGGACAATTATAGACATAAAACCTGACAGGGATTACAGGGTATTCAAGGTCAATACCCTAAAGGCGCTGTCGCCAAGGACAAATCAGGTAGGCGAGTTCTATACCATAGAGACAAACGACTGGGTGAATATAATACCCATTACAGAGGACAAAGAGGTTGTGATGATCAAGCAGTTCCGTCATGGCTCAAAGGAGATAACCCTGGAGATCCCTGGTGGTCTTGTAGATGATGAACATCATAGGGAGGCAGCATTGAGAGAACTCTCAGAAGAGACAGGATATGCAGGCGATAATGTGGTTTATCTCGGGGCAACAAACCCTAACCCTGCCATATTCAACAATCTGTGTCATACCTATCTTGTAGAGGATGCAAAAAAGATAAACGAAAAAAATCTCGACCCAGACGAGGATATAGAGGTGATTCTTGTGCCTCTCTCAGAGGTGCCCTCGCTCATTGCCAGAGGCATAATCAATCACGCCCTTGTCATAGTGGCGTTTTATTTCTATTTCCTTAAAATGGGGCAGGTGGTTTAGATGAAAACACAAAAAAACAAGGGATGCCTGGGGGGATCAAAGACAGGCAAGACAACCCTGATGAGGGATTTATGCCTTTCTTCAAAAAGAAAGGATAGCGGATTTTACTATCACAGGGTTTATTCGTAGAAATGCGCCTTGAGTTCTTTGACAAAGCCAATATTTTCTAGATGTCCTGTCTGCCTTGCTATGACTCTTCCAATAATAGGCCTGTTAAGTAGATAGAGGTCGCCGATAAGGTCAAGGACCTTGTGTCTCACAAACTCATCCTCATATCTTAGCTTTGTGTTTACAACCCCATCTTCACTCAAGAGTATAACGTTGTTTATCCTGCCGCCTGATCCGAGTCCCATCTGATTCAACTTCTCAAAATCCTTAAGAAAACCGAATGTCCTTGCAGGGGCGATATGGGATTTAAAGGCATCAATGTCGCCTGTGAAATGGTAGTGCTGAACACCAATGGGCGCTTGTTGCACCAGGTCATATATAACCTCAAACTGGTTAGCCGGCTCTATAAATAACTGCTTTTCATCAGGAAGGTTTTTCAAGGAAATAACCTCCTTGACCCTTAATGGCTCAACCCCCTCTGTCTGCTCCACCACCTCTGCCTCCTCTATTTTTTTGCATAACTCTATAGCAGAGCCATCGAGTATGGGCACCTCCTCGCTCACCTTAATCAAAAGATTGGTGATGCCATACATATGACATGTGGCCATGAGGTGTTCTATGGTCCGGACAATACATGTCTTGCCTTTAACCGAGGATGCGTATCCTACAGAATAAACATAGTCTATGAAGGCCGGTATCCTCTCACCTTCTGGAACGTGCTCAAATATAATGCCTGTATCCTCGGGCATGGGGAGGAGTATCATGCCTGTCTTTACGCCTGAATGAAGCCCTACACCATAGACAACAATGCTCTTTCCTATGGTCTTCTGCTTGCATATATTTCTTCCCTTTGATATACCTACCTTAAGTTCATCCCTATTGCCCTTTGATGCCTCTTTTCCTGCAAGCCCCCTTAATATGACCTCAAGGATCTTCTCAATAGTCAATGGTTTTTCGAGAAAGTCAAATGCCCCCATCTTTACAGCCTCCACTGCCGTGGAGATAGTCCCATGGCCTGAGATTATAATAACTATAGAATCATTATTTTTCTTCTTTATCTCTCTGAGAATCTCTATACCATCCATCTCTGGCATCCAGACATCAAGAAGGACTATCTCGGGATTCTCCTTGTCAAAGATGGACAGACCCATCCTTCCGTCGGTTGCCTTGAAAACCGTAAAGCCCTCATCCTCAAGCATGGAGGAGAGGATATCTAGTATATTCCTTTCATCATCTATAATCAGGAGCTTTTTCACGGCTAGGGTATTCTACTTTAAATATATGAAATTTACAACTGCCTTTTGATAGGCTTTAGTGGTAAAGGGTATGTTTAGTGAGGGCAAAAACAGTTAAATTCATTTGCCTCAAGATGTCCCTGTGATTTTTAATCAATTACAAGGCCATTTTTTAATAGGGTATAGGTAACCAGCAGTAAAAACAATGGAGTTTTTCCATTAAATCTGCTAATTTATAGACACGGGATGTAGCTCAGTATGGTTGAGAGCGCTTGCTTCGGGAGCAAGAGGCCGCTGGTTCAAATCCAGTCATCCCGATTTACATTAAAACCGCAAAAAACTGTTTATCAGACAGTCTCTGCCCCATGCAGGCCTACAATCAATGTCTGGTTTAAACAGCTTTATAATAGCAGTATTGATAATCATTTGAGCATCCTCAATAGACCTTATAGGGCTCTGCACAGTGCTTACAGATACTGCAGAGCCCTATCTTGTTCCTGTGTGCCCAACGACTATTCCACATAAACACTCTCCAACAGCAGGTTTAGTTTTGCTTCTTAGACTGACCCAGTTTTACAGCAATAAAACAGGCGACTATCATTGCTACAATGACCCCTATTATGATCTCCATATAGCTCACCCCCTTTTTTGTTGATCTTTTGCCAATAAAATCAGTGTATGCTCATACTTTAACTTTTATACCTCTATCTAAATAAGTTCTATAAAGGGATTAACTATGTTAATTTCATAACAATGTTAAGCTATTAACATTGAATAAAAATTGCTCTTGATATACAATAGAATGAAATGTCATCAGAGGGGGGTGCCTATGGGAGATAATGACTATATCCCTGATTCACCATATCTCACAGATAACCTTACAGACCATCCTGAAGAATTGTCTCTTATCCTTTCTATCTCCAAGCCGGTGAATTACTCAGCCGATAGTCTCATTTACGTTCAGGGGGAAGAGAGCAGGCCCTATTTTTATCTTATTGAAAAAGGCAGGGTTAAGATAAGTCTCCTGAGCAAAGATGGCTTGGAGCGAATTATTATTATACAGGAAAAAAATACCCTTTTTGGCTATGCATCTACATTTGATGGACACCCATATTTTCATACTGCCACCGCATTAGAGGAGACAGCCTTAAGAATAATACACAGAAATGATTTTTTAAACCTCATGAATAGACACCCAAGGGTTGCGCTTCTTATCATTGCAGCCTTTGCCAGGGTTACAAGGATGCTTGTCCTACAGATTGAGGATGTTTCTTTTCTGGATGCGGAAAAAAGGGTAGCCCATATGTTATATAAACTTGCGCATGAGATAGGCAGAAAAACA
>JAGPMK010000070.1 GCA_018052995.1 Syntrophorhabdales bacterium
TTTTCTCCTGCAACTATTTCCATCGGCTTTGTCCTTCTTTTGAATTCCTTATTTAATCGTTCAATGGTATTTGTGGTTCTAAGTGATATCTCCAAAAATCATCAGGTGCAATATTAAGGTTTTATGGTAAGATTGTCAAATGAAATACACCTCAATTGATATTGGCACAAATACAGTTTTACTCCTCATAATGGACATGGATAAGATGCCAGAAGACATACTTGATATGTCCATAATAACGAGGTTGGGCGAGGGCCTGAAAAGAGGTGGTGTGCTTTCAGAAAAAGCTATGGAAAGGACGTTCTCCGCATTGCAAGAATATAAGAGGATAGCTGAAAGCCATGGTGTAAAAGAGATATACTGTGTTGGAACAAATGCCCTGAGAGAAGCGAGAAATAGCCAGCAATTTTTGGAACGTCTAAAGGAAGAACTTGGTATATCCGTGAGGGTAATCAGTGAGCATGACGAGGCTTATTATACCTATCTTTCCATAAAACATGATAAGCCTATAAAGGCAGAAGAATACCTTATCGTTGATATTGGCGGTGGCAGTACAGAGATAATAAAAGGCGATAGAAATAGATTTATTGACTATGTTTCGCTGCCTGTTGGAAGTGTGAAACTGACTGAAATGTTTATAAAAAGTAACCCTCCAGAAGAGTATGAACTCAAGGCATTGAATGCTTTTTTAAAGGATTGTATAAAAACGCCTTTTGATGGGCAGGGTTGTGCATTCATTGGCACCGGAGGCACTATCACAACCCTGGCAAGCCTCTGCCTTGGATTGGAAAAGTATGACAAAAACATGATTCATGGACTGAAAATCTCCCAAAAAGAGATAAGCGGCATTATTGAAAGACTTCAATGTTTGACAGTATCTGAAAGAAGGGAAGTTCCGGGTATGGAGAAGGGCAGGGAGGATATTCTTCTGCAAGGGATTATGCTCTTATTAAGGATTATGTCATATTTTGATGCAAAGGAGCTTATTGTTAATACACGCGGCGTCCGATATGGGGTGATTTACGAGATGCTTGGAAAGTAAATAATTTTACCAAGGTAATCATAACTTATTAAAATTCTTAACTTTTTCTTGACATTTGAAAGTCTAAAGAGTAGAAATTGAATGAGGGAGGCTTCTGGGCTATCTGTCCTGAGGTGCCTGGTGCCAATGGACAGGGCGAGACGATATCTGTTCCTGATGGGGTCTTCTTGCCTTTGATATATCAAGATATTTAGAAATATCCTCGCCTTCATCGAATTTCTTTTCAATCTCTTTAGCCTTGATAGCCTTCATATATATCAACCTCCGTAACCTCCAACCTTTCTTTTCAAGCAGCTTGGCAAATTCTTTCCCGGAAATAGTTTTCACACGGCGATCTCCAGAATTTTATCTTTTTCCGCTATTTCTATATCCTTCATCTCTATGGACAGACAGCCCTCAACAGCCTCGTAAATGTTGCTCAGAGGTTCATCGAATGTCTCGTCTTGAGTGGCAAGCCTGGTATGGAGGGGACTTCGGCCCAATATCCACCCTCTTCTGCCTCGTGAATAATTACTTTTAGCTTCATATAATCACCTCACTTTTGTTTCATTGGCACATAACGATCAGGCTCACCGGTTGCCGAGTTTATCGGCAATCCGGTGGAGCCGCTTGTTAGCCTTAGAAATTCACCTTGTATTGCTTCCTACACAATTAGTCATGTTGTTTAAGGGAATCTTGTATGGTAGCGCCATCAGTTGCAGAAATTTCGATTGTCTTATCATAAGTCTTTACCTTTCCCTCTGGGATGGGGGTGATGTGTATCTTGATGCTCCCTTTGTCTGCGTATGCTATATCAACGAAAATACGGCCTCCCTGATCTGTCTCAAGCACTACATTCACGAATTCTTCACCCTCCTTCATCATCTCCCAGTTCGGATTTTTCCGGACCTGACATTCCGCGATTCTTGCAATATTCATTTGCTTCCCCCTGTCGTTCTATTGTTCGATTTCATGCTTACAGCCTAACATATACTTTTATAGCATTGCATTGAAAAAACCATATCGAATAACAAAAGAGATGTCAAAGCAAAATCTTTCTTTCAAAAACCTGATGAAACGCTATATTATGCGGTATAATATCTAAAGTTTTTAATATTTATGCGACATTAATATAAGTAAGAAAAAATTATGCTTGAAGAGTTCTAAAGATATCTCACACAAAGTTCCCGCCATAAGGACAAATATATTGCTTATTACCTTAAGTAGATTTTAGATTGTTATTCCTTTTAACAGTGAACAAATGGAGAATTGTGGATTCACCGGAACAAAAAAACCCAAAAGAGCTGGAAGGATTTGATAATGAGGGAAGAATATATCAACCTTATTAGAAAAACCTTAATCGATTGCCAAAAGATAAAAAAAGAGAGGCGGGATAAATATTGTTAGAATAGAGAAAGCGTATTATATTTAAATCATATATAAATACGTCAATACAGTTATTGTACGATGATTGAACCTAACGAAAGGAGGGCTTATGAAAGAGGAGATTAAAGAGCCTAAGGGGTGGAGTCCTTACCTTGCTGGAGGGCTTGCAGGATTGCTTATGGTCTTATCCGTATGGGTTACCGGTAAATATATAGGCGCATCTACCACCTTTGTGCGCACCACAGGTTTTATTGAAAGGCTGTTTGATGCAGAACGCGTGCAGAGAATGGAATATTTTGTAAAGGAATTGCCGAAGGTTGACTGGCAGTTAATGTTTGTTGTGGGAATATTCTTTGGTTCACTCATTGCATCCACAACGTCAAGAACCTTTCGCTTCCAGGCTCTTCCTTCCATGTGGGTGGCACGCTTTGGTCCAAGTAAAGCAAAGAGGGCTCTTGTTGCATTTTTTGGCGGCATCATAGCCATGTTTGGGGCACGCCTTGCTGATGGGTGACCGAGCGGTCACGGGCTGAGCGGTTCGCTCCAGTTAGCGGTAAGCGGATTTGTAGCACTCATATGTTTCTTTGTTGGTGGTCTCATGGTTGCCCGTATTCTTTATAGGGGAGGTACACGGTCATGACAGGTGAGCTCATTTACGGATTTATAACCGGCATCATATTTGGATTTCTCTTACAGAAGGGGCGCGTGATACGGTACGAAAAGCAACTTGGAGCGCTCCGCCTTATTGATATGACAATTGTAAAGTTTATGCTCTCAAGTATCATTGTTGCAATGGTAGGTGTTTATTTGCTGAAGGACCTTGGCCTTGTCAAGCTTTCTTTGAAAACAACTGTACTTGGTGGTAATATCATTGGCGGGCTCATCTTTGGTATTGGCTGGGCACTTTTTGGATACTGTCCTGGAACAGCTGTTGGCGCCCTTGGTGAAGGCAGGTGGGATACCCTCTGGGGGATTATAGGCATGTTGGTGGGGGCTGGAGTCTTTGCTGAGCTCTATCCTGTCCTTAAAAAGACTGTCCTTACCTGGGGTGATTACGGAAAGATTACCATTCCCCAGATATTAGGTGTGAATCACTGGATAATCATCGCTCTATTTACTGTTGGGAGCATCATCCTCTTTGTATGGTTAGAGAAGAAGAAAATATAGTACTGAGGTATAAGGGGACGAGAAAATGAGAGAAGGGGGTTAATGTGCTATGTTAGATGCCCTCTATCCTCTTTTTATTAAAACAGGGCCTCTCATGCCATGAATTACAGCAAGGGGCAGTGTAGTGGTGTTTGAAGAGACTCGGTCAGGATTTGTTCATTATTGATTTGAAAAAGATAATTAGGCGGGAAGCATAGATAGTTGGCAAGAAATAGATACCTTAAGCTTCTCCTGTATACGTGCTTAGGTCATAGAATATCATTTGGAATCCTTTTTATTGTGACACCTCCATTCTTTTATTATACATCAATCTTGGTGTCCCCTAAAGGCATCATAAGCTCAAGATGCAACACAATAATAAACCTATCAAATCTTGCAATCTCAACCCCCTTCTGGTATCAGTAAAACTGTCGAACACCTGAAGCAGGGCAGTGGAGAGAAGAATATCTGCAGGATTGAGGAACAGGATGGGTTAAGGGATCCCCTTTGCTTTGATGGCAAATATCGCCTGTTCAACCTTTTGCTCAGCCTCTGGCAGTCCCTTTTCAAGACTTTCTTTTGCCTCTTTAATCAACTGATATAATCGAGAATCGACTTCAATATAGTCAAGATACCCATCGTATAGATATCTATCCAGCCTGAACCTTAGCCTTTCTAAAAGAGGCATTGCCTTATATTGAGCAATCTTTGCCAACATCTGGCTTTTTCCAGTAGATAATTTTACCCTCACATTAAATAGAACATTGGTCATCTGGAGGGTCTCAAAGATGCAATCGAAATTCAGACCCTCGATGACTGCCTTTAATTCATCAATCATCTGGTCTTCACTTGGGGCATCAAATTCTCCAGCCTGCCATTTGGCATAAAGGGGCGAGTCTTCAAGGATAGCCAGACTCCTTATCCTGATCTCAGTCGGCCTTATCTCATTCAAAACCCTGATCGTCTCTGATACATGTCTTTCTGATAGTTTTTGGTCTTTCCCTGCCAGGCCAGGCATTATAAAGGCAGCCAAATTTATTCCAGCCTCCATCACCTTGTGGCCACCTTCTATATGTTCTCTGGCAGTTACCCCTTTTTGCATGAATCGTAGAACCTCATCACAACCAGACTCTATTCCAACAAAGAGCCAGGAGAGTCCTGCCCTTTTTAATTCTTTTAACTGTTCAGGGGTCCTTTGGGCGCAGGTCCTTGACCTGGCATAAGAGGTGACTATCTCAACGGTTGGAAAGGTTGTTTTTAAATAGTCCAGCACCTCAACTAATTCATGGGGTCTCATAATCAAAGAGTCGGCATCCTGGAGAAATACCCGTCTTTTGCCATACCACATCCAATTAACCACATTGGTAAGGGTTCTTCTGGCAATGTAATTTTCAGGGGTTAAATCAGAAGGCCCTCTTCCATAGATATCTGGATGGCTATGAACCACCTCGGTTATCACCTCCTGACCAATCTTCCCTGCCCAACCAATCTTCCAGGATGTCTCTTCTATTAGCTCACTTATCCTTTTTACTGTATTGATATCCCCTTTTATCTCTTCAACCCCTCTACGTTCAAACCTCTTCTCTTTATAGGTGGGGCAAAATAGGCATCTATTCCAGGGACAATTTCTGGTTGCCCTTAGGATAAGGGCCTCTCCTTCACCAATTGGTCCCATTGGCCCTATATCAATACAATAATCAACAAATCTTTCAGGGTTCATTGGCTTCTCTTGGGTTATAATTGTCTTCCTGTATTTTTAATATATAATGTGAATGATTGTCTGGCAAGAGATAGCGGTGTCTGGCGATGATGCCTACCCCCTGTGATTGGAGCCCAGGCCAGAACCCTGCTGATGTCCCAAAAAATGCAGTATAATCCCAGGTTTGCCAAGAACAATCTCATTGATTCTCCTCGGTGATATATCAATATTTAGGGCCAGTTTGTTTTGACTTATACCCATCGAAATTCTTCTACAGGGTGGCATCTCAATTTGCCCAGTCCCTGCCAAGTAATTCAGCCTGTTCCAGGACAGTCAGGGTTGCCTTTTCTTGCTTATCTGGTGGGTAACCATACCTGCGAAGGAGCCGCCTAACCATGGTCCTGAGCCTGGCACGGGCACTCTCCCTGATCGTCCAGTCAATGGTGACATTTCGCCTAACTGTCTCTACCAGTTCCTTAGCAAGATTCTTTAGAACCTCATCCCCCAATACCTTGACAGCACTGTCGTTGACCTCCAAGGCATCATAAAATGCCTCTTCATCCTCACTCAATCCAAGCCTCTCACCTCGAGACCGTGCATCACGCATCTGTTTTGCCAGCTCTATGAGCTCTAAGATGACCTGGGTTGCCTCGATGGTGCGGTTCTGATAGCGTCGGATGGTCTTTTCAAGCATCTCTGCAAAAGAGCGTGATTGAACAAGGTTCTTTCTTGACCGTGACCTTATCTCATCATTCAGCAGTTTTTGCAGTAGCTCCAGCGCCAGGTTACGATGGGGCATCTCCTTAATCTCAGCCAGAAATTCATCAGATAGTATAGATATGTCAGGCCTCTTGAGACCAGCGGCACTTAAGATATCAATAACCTTATCTGAGGCAATGGCCTTAGAAATGATTTGTTTGATGGCGGTATCGAGTTCCTCCTCGGT
>JAGPMK010000071.1 GCA_018052995.1 Syntrophorhabdales bacterium
AGTGAAATAAGAAATATCGTATGTAAAAAATATAGAACCTTAAGCAAAACAGACCTTGATATCATATCCCTATGTAAGCAGCTCCTTGAAGATGGGCCATGTTATTTTATACTTGATAACTTTGAGAGATATATACATCTCAACAGGGGCGAAAAGGAAAAGCTTGAAAGATTCATCAGATTCTGTCTGGAAGAGGATAATATATTTATTATAGCTGCTGGCGACAAGGATACATTCTTTGAATGGTATCTGCCTTTTAATGGGGTTGGTCTTTCATCGGTATGTGAGGTAAAACCCATTAGGGGTGAGATGGTAAAAGAGGCATATGAAGGTGAAATGGTTCTCTGGGAGGTTGGACAATCCTACAAACCAATAGAACTTGCCATGCTCAGGGCAAAAATAGATCCTGAAAGAGTCCTTGCTGACATACTTAAGGAGATGATGGGTGATTTTGAGTTTCGGAGTATAATGGCTGTTTTTGTAGATAAAAAGGAAAAGGCAATAAGGAGATTCACTGTTGAAGATATCTATTGCTGGACGTGTATCCCTAAAAAACGTATTATTGGGTATATTAATGCCCTAAAGGAAAAGGATATAGTTATTGAGACCGATTCGCCTGATAATCCCTATTATCATCTATCAGGCAGATATCTTATTGAACCCCTTTATAGTATCCTAAGGCTGGACGAATTTGAAGAGAAAAAGCTAATACGCAACCAGCTCAAGAATTCCATTATCAACAAAACCCTTCTTGACAGGGATGGCCTGGGGTGTGTGGAGAAATGGAAGAATAACATGGTCTTTACAAAAGAGGAATCAGGCATTATCCTTGCCAGCCTTATTATGCGGTCTTTGGATTATTTGGGCTTTCTTGAAAAGGCAACGAAGGATGGTAAGGGTATAGATATACAGCCTCTGCTTCAGGTTTTATATACCGATGATGCCAATAAAAGGGCAGAGGCAATCAGGGTTTTGACTGAGATAAAAGACAAGGACATGATAAACCCCCTTCTTATTCATCTTGCATACGAAAAGGTTCCCGAGATAAAGGACCTTTTAATAAAAGGGATATGCATGACAAAGAAAAAAAGGGCTATTATTGCCATTGTAAATACCCTCAGAGAGATTGGTGACAAGCAACTGCTAATGAGGGCTATTGATTTTTTTTATTATCTCTTTGATACCAATGCAGGTGAAATCCTTGAAGAGATAGAAGAAACCGAGAAAGACCCAGCAGTCCTGTCAAAGATAGAGGATATCCTATCCAGGATAGCAAAATGAGACATTATTCAAAGTCTTATGCGGGGAATCTTTCAAGCCCGTTTAGATATGGTCTTAATGCCTCTGGCACTACTATAGAGCCATCAGATGTCTGATAGTTTTCAAGGATAGCCATGACTGTTCTTCCAATGGCAAGGCCTGACCCATTCAGCGTATGAACAAACTCATTCCTGCCGTTTGATTTTTTATATCTTATCATTGCCCGTCTTGCCTGAAATGCCTCAAAGTTGCTACATGATGAAATCTCTCTATATATATTCTGTCCTGGAAGCCAGACCTCTATGTCGTATGTCTTGGCTGATGAAAAACCAAGGTCGCCAGTACATAAAAGGGATACCCTATAGTGGATATTAAGTCTTTTTAGAACCTCTTCTGCATCACGAAGCAGACCCTCGAGTTCATCGTAGGATGTCTCAGGTAGACTGAATTTTACAAGCTCCACCTTGTTGAACTGGTGCTGCCTTGTTAAGCCTCGGGTATCCTTGCCATGGGCGCCTGCCTCTTTTCTAAAACAGGGTGTATATGCAACAAATTTTATAGGCAGATCATTCTCTCTGACGATCTCATGGCTGTATATATTCGTTACAGGGACCTCAGCGGTGGGGATAAGGAAATAATCTATGCCATCAAGCCTGAATAGCTCATCCTCGAATTTAGGGAGCTGTCCAGTCCCTGTCATGGTCTGTCTGTTAACCATAAAAGGGGGCAGGACCTCAGTATAACCATGCTCCCTTGTATGGAGCTCCAGCATAAAATTGATTAATGCCCTTTCAAGCTGGGCGCCGAAGGACTTATAAAGGGTAAATCTTGAACCTGTTATCTTTGCAGCCCTTTTAAAATCAAGGATGTCCAGTTTTTCACCAATATCCCAGTGGGGGATAGGCTCAAAATCAAATATAGGTTTTTCACCCCATACCCTTACAACCTTATTATCCTTGTCTGTTGTGCCCTCTGGGACCGATATGTGGGGCATATTAGGTATCAGCAGCATCATATCATCCCATTCTTTCTCCGTCTCCTTCAATGCCTGGTCAAGCTCTGCAATCCTTTTTCCTGTATCCTTCAGATGTTCTATAAGGGTTTTAGTGTCTTCGCCTGTCTTTTTAAGCCTTGCTATGTTGTCTGAGAGGATGTTCTTTTCATTTTTTAATCTCTCTGTCTCCCTGATTAATTCCCTTCTTTTTTCATCGAGCTTTAAAAGGGTCTCTACATCAAAGCTAACCCCTCTTTTTTTAAGGGCTTCATATAAAAGCCCTGTTCTTTCACGTATAATTTTTACATCAAGCATTTATTCCTCCATTAGATCATTATTATACGGCAATGGCATATAGGTATATACTATGCCCTTCAAGGTGTATACAGGTCTTCCATCTACAAGGACCTGAACTGCCTTGGCATTTTCTGTGTTTGCGATGAAGGTGTTAATAATAGAATATAGGGCTGTTACCTCCTGAAACGGCTCCTTTAACCCTTCAATCATATGGTTTGACATATTTACATATATGATGCCATTATCATCCATTACGTAGTCGTAGAATAAAAGACCATCAGGGATTGCCTTTTCATCCTTCAATGCCTTTGCGATAATATCAAATTTCATCTTATCCGGTGTATTATGTTTTATCTGAACCGTCTTTTTCGTGAGTTTGTATTGAGAGACAGGATATATAATACTAAGCTCCTTTATCTCTTTTGTCTCGGGCATGGCTATAGTCATTTGTTTCCTCATATATCTGTAATATACAAGGGTTACAAGGATTATGAGGGCAAAGATAGTAATAAGGATAATAATCTTTTTCTTACCTTTTTTTTGCTCTTCCTCTAAATAGACCTGCGGCATAATACTTCAGGTTATATCCTTTTTCTCATAAAAATCTAAAAACTCTTTAGATGTCATGACCCTGAATATAGGGTATATTGCAGAATACCTGTAGACATCCATAAAAGACTGATGTATTTTTCTGTCATAGGCAGCACTCAGGTCCTCAAGGATTATAGTGTAAAAATCATGGCACACAGCATCAAAGGCAGTGGCGAGGACACAGAAATGTGTATTTATACCCCCTATGAGGACTGTATCTATACCCCAGGTTCTTAATGTCTGATCAAGGTCTGTCTTAAAAAAAGCACTGAATCTCCTTTTTTCAAGGATAGTATCATCTTGTTGTGGATTCAGGTCAGCAAGAGGATGGGTTCCCTCTGTCCCTCTTATGGCATGGGGTTTCATCCTACCCTTAAAGATAAAGTCTTCTTTTAAAAAGCTGTCGCAGGCAAAGATAACCGGTATGCCTTTATCCCTGCATACCTCAAGAAAATCCCTTATAGGCCCTATTATCTTTTCCTCCTCCTTTTCGCCTGTCATCTCCTTTTGAAAATTGTCCTGAAGCATATCAACTATTACAATGGCAGGCTTCATGCCCTGTCTCCTTTTTGTTCCCTTAAAAATAATGTTTTAAAATTTTTGTATATATGCGATGCTATCTCATTTATATCTACACCTCTGAGCTGCGCTATCTTCTCTACTGTATATCGGACATGGGATGGCTCATTTCTCTTTCCCCTGAACGGGACCGGTGTAAGAAAGGGCGCATCTGTCTCAGAGAGCAACCTGTCGATTGGCGCATATCTTACTACATCTGCTAACTTCTTATTATCATGGTATGTAATAGTCCCTGGGATGGAGATGTAAAAATCCAGTTCAAGAAATCTTTTTAAATACTCCCTATCATATGAGTAGCAATGGATAACGCCCCCATTCACAGAGGCATCGGTCTCCTTAAGTATCTCCAGTGTTTCATCCCTTGCCTGCCTTGAGTGTATTATTAAAGGAATTTTAAGTTCCTTTGCAAGGTATATCTGTTTAATAAAGACATCGATTTGAGACTCCCTTGGTGAATAATTTTTAAAAAAATCAAGGCCTATCTCTCCATATGCCACAATCTTTTTATTCCTCTTTATATAGTCTTTTATCTTTTTTTCAGTACCTTTATTGAACTGTGCGCTATTGTGGGGATGTATCCCTATTGCCCCGAAAATGTTTTTATATTTTTCAGTCAGATCATTTACCCTCTGAAAATAACCCTCATCTGTCCCCACTGTAAGTATATATAGGATACTATTTTTCAGGCTTTTTTCTATTACGTTATCTCTGTCTTTTTCATATGCCTCCATCTCAAGATGGCAATGGGAATCAACAAACATAGCTTTTTATAACATATTTTAAGGTTATAGAGTATATAATTGTCTTGAAAAAATAACTTCAAAGATTGTAGAGTTAATATAACAGATAACTAGGGGGTCAGGGATGCACTCATATTATTTAAAAAAGGTAATAACGGGCCTTGGATTCTTATTACTTATTATATATCTGCCTATGATACTGAATGCCGAATGTATAAAGGGTAACTGCCAAAACGGAAAAGGGACGTTTGTAATATCCCCTAAAAGTATCTATAGTGGTGACTTCAAAGAGGGAAAATACCATGGCCGCGGGACATGTACATTCCCTAATGGTGCAAAATATGTAGGCCAATGGAGGGATGGCAAGATGAATGGTAAGGGTGTTTATACCCTCTCTAAAAAGAGCAGATATGTAGGGGATTTTAAAGACGGGATGTTTCATGGATACGGAACATTATATAGTGAGGATGGAAAGGTAGTATATAAGGGAAAATGGGTAAATGATAGGCCTGTGAACAAAAAATAAAAAAATAAATTTTTTCTTGACAATTTTTTTCACTATTATAACATTGCATTTAAGAGAATTTAAAAGGGCAGATGGAAGAATTAAAATTAAATGGCGTCTACGATCAGTATGAAGTATACAGACTCGAGAGGTGGTTTAACCTTGCAGGATTGTTGCATGATTTGGGTAAGATTGGTATAAGCGACGCACTGATAGACAAATCAGATAGGCTTACCGAGGAGGAATTTAAAAAGATAAAACTACACCCTGGTATTGGCAGTTCCCTTGTGGGTGTCTTTGGCCTTAAATGCACAAAGGCAGTTGTGCCTATGATAGCCAGCCACATCATGAAAACCATGATGGTGCGGACTATCCTGCTGGATTAAAGGGCTAAGAGATACCGCCTGGTTCAAGGATATTGCAGGTTGCTTGTAATGCTGTGCAATAGCCGAGAAGAGGCCATACATGGCATCCCTGGCGCACTGGGATGCCATAGAGGATATAAAGAACCTTTAATCCCAAGCCCGTAGATGTCTTCTGCAAACTGCCCCTTGAAGATTCTGGTTGGGTGTAGTATTGAAACAGTTAGGTGTGTGTCAAAAAATTTACAATATGTCAGGAGTGGTGACAATATGAAAAGGCTGTTCATGAATTTAAGGATGTCAAGGAAGCTCTTGGTACCCTCATTAGTATCCATACTCTTTCTTATTATTTTTGGAGCTACGTCCTATCTTGGATTCACCAACCAAAACTATACAGTAGAAAAAATATTTCACAATTTCAAAGCATACGAAGCCTCTGCAAAAATAGTTGCTGACATTTCAGGCGTACATGCAAACATATACAAAGCAATAAACTGGAATAATTTAAATCATGATAAAGAAAAGATAGAAACCTTTGGTAAGGAACAGGTGGCTACAATAGATAAAGCTATTGACGATATCCAGAAGGCGCTAAAGTCGGGTAGGCTAACTCAGGAGAAAAGGAAGGCTTATGAGGCACTGCTCAGCGCTCTCAAAGATTACAGACAACCTGTTGAAAGGGTTATTGACCTTGCAGCTACTACTAAAGATATAAACATTGCAGACATATTCATGGG
>JAGPMK010000031.1:0-3406 GCA_018052995.1 Syntrophorhabdales bacterium
GATTCAAGGTCAAAACCACCTACATACGTGGTGGTGGTTTTGACCTTGTGTAATTTCCTTGTGTAATCACATGTTTTCTGATATTTTTTTGTCTCCCATGTCGTGGTTTTTTTTTAGCTTCTTTTCACTTTACAGCCTGATGCATCTTTATATGTTTATAAAGATGCACAGGGCATTTCATCTAAGGGCCATCCCAAGTCTATTTATTATAGCCTTTATGATAGTAATGATAATTGCCCCTGTGATTATCCATATCCTTGAAAAAGGGGGTAATGAGCTTCTTGCAAGGATAATGGCTTACTCAGGTTATATATGGATGGCAATAATATTTATATTCTTTACGTTCCATCTTTTATTTGACTTTTTGAGATTGTTTGTCGCCCTGGGGGGGTGGGTTTTAAAAAGAGATTTCTCATCTGTTGTCCATGCCCATAGTATTTTTTTTCTGGCGGCTTTTATAGCCTCGATTTCAGTGGCAGTATATGGGTATTATGAGGCACGCAATATCAGATTGGAGAGGGTTGTCATAAATACTGATAAGATATCAAAGGACATAGGTAGGATTAAGGTTGCCCAGATATCTGACCTTCATATAGGGATGCTCATCAGGAATAACAGGGTTAAGAGGGTTATAGATATAATAAAAAGAGAAGATCCTGATATACTTGTGTCAACAGGGGACCTGGTAGATGGAAAACTACCCAAACATAAAAATGGCAATAATGGATTTAAAGAGATAAACCCGAGATTAGGAAAATTCGCTGTCCTTGGAAATCACGAGTTCTATACAGGGATAAAAAGCTCGATAGAATCATTGCAGGAGGAGGGGTTTGTCCTCCTGAGAGGCAGGGCTGTGACAATAGACGGGATTATAAACATTGCCGGTGTAGATGACCCTGCAGGCAAACCTTTTAACTATATAGAGATAGCAGAATCTGATCTATTGAGGGGTCTTCCACAGGATAGATTCACCATATTACTCAAGCATCAGCCAATTATTGACCCCGAGTCTCTGAAATATATCGACCTCCAGCTTTCTGGTCATACCCATGGGGGACAGATCTATCCCTTCATTTATATTACCAGGATTTTTTATCCCTTTCCATCAGGATTAGTATCATTATCAAGGGATAAATTTCTTTATATAAGCAGGGGAACAGGGACCTGGGGACCGCCGATAAGATTCCTTGCACCACCAGAGGTCACGATAGTAGAAATCAAGGCTAATTAGTTTTTTTCTTGACAAAATTTAAATTTTATTTAATAATATTTAAGCAAATTTAAATCAGGTTGCCATAATGAATATAGGCAATAAGATTAAAGAATTAAGGGTATCAAAAAATCTCACCATAAAGCAGCTCGCAGAATCGGTGGAATGCACACCATCCCTTATATCCCAGCTTGAAAGAAATAAAACAGACCCCTCAATAGCTATGCTTAAAAAGATAGCCGATGCCTTACATGTCAATATTGTTGACTTTTTTATGACAGACATTGAGGATTCGGATATAGTCACCCATGCCAATGAAAGGGTAGATATTCAGCTTAACAGATGGGATGCAAAAATCCAGTCCCTTGTGAAGGCAGTTAGAAACAAAAAGATGCAGCCTTTTTATACAGTTATTAAAAAGGGTGGAGGCTCCCATGGCATGTATTCCCATGAGGGAGAGGAGTTCGGGTATATAATTCAGGGACAGATGGACCTAATATTCAACGATAAGATTTTTACCATAAAAGAGGGCGAGAGTTTTTATTTCTCTTCCCATATTCCCCACGACTGGGGAAATAGCGGTGATAAAGATGTTATTGTTTTATGGGTTATCACACCCCCAACTTTCTGATTAAGAGAGAGTTGTTATGAAATACAAATCATCCTGTTTCTAATAAAATCAAAAAATCCTTAAGGAGGATAAGATGGCAGTATTACCGGAAATAAAAAAACATTACGGCAGATTGAGATTTTTTATAAACGGTGAATGGGTTGAATCAAAATCAGATAAGGTTTTTGATGATACCAATCCTGCTTCAGGCGAGATAATCGCCCAGGTTCCTGTTGCCCTTGAGGAGGAGGTGGATAGGGCAATAGAGGCGGCATTTAATGCCTTTAAAAAGTGGAGAAATATTCCCTTCAGGGATAGGGCAGATTACATAAACAGGTTAAGGGCTGCATTTGATAATAATCATGAGGATCTGTCAAGGATACTATCTCAGGATCATGGAAGGGCAGTCAGTGATTCAAGGGGGACCATAGACAGGTGTATTGAGAATATCGAGAGTGCGAGTGGTGCTATGTATAGTTTTTATAAAGGCGAATATGTAGAACAACTTGCAACAGGTATTGACTGCTATATGTCCTGGGAGCCGGTGGGTGTTTTTCTGATACTTACCCCTGGGAACATCCCCATGCATGCCTGGTCTTCCTTTGTTCCATATGCATTGGCATGCGGATGCACTGTAATTGTAGCGCCGAGCTGGCAGTGTCCTGTGGCATCAGAGGCAATGTTTAAGGTATCAGAGCAGGTAGGGTTTCCCCCAGGGGTTCTGAATCTTGTCCACATAGGCACTAATTTTCATCTGAATAACAGGATATTGTCTGACCCAAGGGTGGCAGGTGTTGGTTTTATTGGCTCTACTGCTGTGGGGAGGCAGTTGTTTGAACTCTGTGGAAAACTGGGTAAGAGGTCTTCTATAAATGGCAACGGTAAGAATTTTATAGTGGTTGCCCCTGATGGTGACCTGGACAATGCAGCCAATTATCTTCTCAGAGGGTGTTTTGGTATGTCAGGACAGCGGTGTCTTGGCTCTGATAATGTGGCGATAATAGGTGATATATATGATGAACTGAAGGAGAAGTTCCTTGATGCAACAAAGAAGATGAGGGTGGGATACGGGCTTGATGAGTCGTCTGAGATGGGTCCCATGACTACAAGACAGAACAAGGAAAAGGTGGAAAAATTTATTGAAAAAGGACTTAAAGAAGGCGCAAGGCTCCTTCTTGACGGCAGGTCATTAAAAATCTCTGGCTTTGAGAAGGGATATTTTTTAGGTCCCACAATTTTTGAAGATGTCCATCCCCAAATGGAGATAGCAAGAGAGGAATCCTTTGGCCCTGTGGCAAACCTCATAAGGGCACAATCCCTTGAACAGGTAATTGAATGGATAAATACGACAACAGAGTATGGACATTCAGCATGTCTGATTACTGAGAGCGGTAAGAATGCCCGCAAATTCATTCGTGAATGTAATGTGGGTAATGTGGGGATAAATGCAGGGATTCCGCAGCCTTATGCCTTCTTTCCTCTTGGCTCCAAGAGACAGTCATTTTTTGGTGCTGCAAAATCAAGGTTTGACTCGGTGAGATTATTCCTTGACCAGAAGACAGTTACTGTAAGATGGGTTTAGTCCT
>JAGPMK010000031.1:3506-26331 GCA_018052995.1 Syntrophorhabdales bacterium
TTTAAATATAAAAAAATCCTCCCCCTTGATGGGGGAGGGGGAGGGTGGGGGTGAAAGGTGTGATAAATATAGTTAGAGACACTATCCTGACCCTCCCACAAGGGGAGAGGGAAAAACTCTTGACAAAACGAATAATGAAAGGAGGAGGTTTTTATGTGTGAGGTGTGTAATGAACTATCAAGAAGAAATTTTTTAAAGACACTTCTTGTAGGTGGTGCTGCAATTGGTATGGGTGTCTTTGATGCGAGGATGCTTCATGCCCAGACAACTAACATTAAATTTAGCACGTGGCATCCACCTATAGGCAAAGAGGTCAAGACAGTATGGACACCTATGCTTGAGGAGCTGAAAAAGAGAAGCAGTGGCAAGATGACTTATACGATGTATGCCGGTGGTGCCCTCGGGAAAGGGCCTGAACACTTTGACATTGTTGCAAGGGGTCTATCAGATATGGGTTATTTTACTGCTACATGGACACCTGGGCGTTTTCCACTTACCGACGTCCTCTCTCTTGCTGTATGGGTTGACGGGAAGGATATAGCAGCTGACATTGGAAATGCAGTCTATAATAGGATCCTTAAGGATGAATATAAAAATGTGAAGGTTCTGGAATTGAATGGCTGCATCCAGTCATTTATCTGGTCAAAGAAACCCATTTTAAAGATGGCTGATCTTAAGGGAATGAAATTGAGATCCCCTGGGGGTCACCAGACGAACTACATCAAGGCCCTGGGTGCTGAACCTGTCTTTATGCCCCTGGGGGATGTATATATGGCTATGGAGACAGGAACAGTAGATGGCATTGTTACCTGCCCTCCTCTTATACAGGGTTACAAACTCTATGAAGTGGCAAAGCATGCAACGGCCCTTACCTTTGGGTGTGCTGCTGAAGGTGTAATAATGAACATGAATGCCTGGAATAGACTACCTGATGACCAGAAGAAGCTTGTTGACCAGGTCTGTACAAATCCATTCAGGGTTACAGGAGGACTTACAAGGGATGTTTATAAGGTGCTAATGAAAGAGATTACAAATGCGGGGGTAAAACTCAATGAACTTTCAAAGTCAGAGACAGAGCAGTGGTATAAGAGATTTCAGGATGTTACAAGGGCATGGGTGAAAGACCTTGAGGCAAAGGGTCTTCCAGCACGTAAAACTGTAGCCATTATGAATGAGGAGTGCGAAAAGAGAAACATTCAGCTTGTCGCATGCCCGCCAGAATTCAAAAAGGTATCATAGGGGAGGACAGATCTTTTCAATGGAAAGCATTAGTAATGCAATAAAAAAAGTAACAAGAGGTGTCTGCTTTATAGGAATGTTCTTTGCTATACCCCTTATGCTTATTACAACAGTGGATGCCATAGGAAGGGATATATTTGATAAGCCATTCCCTGGAACAATAGAGCTCTCTGAATATATGTTGTCCATTATAATCCTGCTGGGTGCTGCATACACCCAGCAGGTGAAGGGACATGTGGGTGTTGATTTTTTTACCAAGAAATTATCTGTTAAAGCCAGATCTGCCTTAGGTGTGATAACGACCCTCGCATCTATGTTTATCATTGCCATAGTTATCTGGCAGGGGTTTGTGGAGGGTATCCACGAGAGGACCGTATCTGATATGATCAGAGTCCCCCAGAGGCCCTTTAGGTTATTAGTTTCAGTGGGTGGTTTTTTGTTGTGGCTTGAGCTTCTTTTAGACCTTTTAACTGATATAAAGATCCTTTTGGGGGGCAGCACCAATGATTAGTCCGATAATAATAGGTATCCTCGGTTGTGTCGTTGTGGTATTATTTTTGATAATAGGAATGCCAATAGCCTTTCTTATGATGTTAGTAGGTTTTCTTGGAATATGGGCACTTACATCTCTTGAGGCAGCCCTGCCTGTTGTTGCCAAGACCCTGTACGAGGTTGCTGCCAATTATCCATATACCATAATCCCGCTGTTTATACTCATGGGGGGATTTGCTACAACCGCTGGCATTACAGGTGAGCTTTATACAACATTTGACAAATGGTTCAGGAAGATGCCGGGTGGTCTTGGTGTTGCAACCATTGCAGCATGCGCAGGTTTTGCAGCCGTAAGCGGTTCTTCTGTTGCTGCAGCGGCAGCCATGGGAAATATCGCCCTTCCCGAGATGAAAAAATTTGGCTATAATCCCAAGCTTGCCACAGGCGTAGTCGCTGCAGGGGGGACATTGAGTTTTCTCATACCACCGAGCCTAGGTTTTGTTGTCTATGGTATGCTTACCGAACAGTCAATAGGGAAACTCCTTATCTCTGGTATCACCCCAGGTGTTATACTTTCTCTTGTCTATATATTTCTTGTGATTATTCAGGTGAAGATAAATCCCTCTCTTGCACCTCAAAGACCTGGCAAAGTGACATTAAAGGAGAAGATATATGCCTTAAAGGGTATATGGGAAACATTACTTGTTTTTTTTATTGTTATGGGTGGTATCTATCTCGGATTTATTAATCCCACTGAGGCAGGGGCAATAGGAGCCACTGCGCTTCTAATCATTGTCTTACTTAAGAAAAAACTAACATTTAAAGGCCTTATAGGGGCACTTATTGAGATGACGAGGATATCAGTGATGGTTTTGTTTCTTGTGGCTGGGGCAACGGTTTTTAGTTATTTCCTTGCCTTATCTACCATACCCACTGCAGTTTCGAACTGGATTGCAGGACTTGAGGTATCGAGATATCTGATACTCGCTATTATAACAGGCATCTATTTAATCCTTGGATGCTTTCTTGATGCAGTATCCATGATGGTGCTCACGCTGCCTGTTATATTTCCTGTCATAGTGGCACTTCATTTTCATCCTATCTGGTTTGGCGTTGTGGCTGTCCTTATGATGGAGGCAGGGCTTATCACACCACCTGTTGGCTTGAATGTATATACCCTTGCAGGTATTGCAAAGGATGTCCCTATGACAGAGATATTTAAAGGTTCAGCACCATATCTTTTGGCAATAATTGTTGTTGCAATAATTCTTACCATATTCCCTGGTATAGTTTTATATCTGCCTAACCTTATGGGGAGATAGCTATGAAGATTTCATTTATACTTAACGGCAAGAGGGTGGAAAGCGAGATTGAAAAAAACGAGAGACTTCTATACACTCTGCGGGAGCGATTTTATCTAAAAAGCGTAAAAGAGGGATGCGGCATAGGTGAGTGCGGGACATGCACTGTCTTAATAGACAACGAACCTCATTACTCTTGTCTTACCCTGACCGCAAAGGTCCATGGACATGATGTGAAGACAGTGGAGTTTTTAAGTGCCTCGGGTAAGCTCCATCCCCTCCAGGAGGCATTTATAAAGGCAGGTGCTGTCCAGTGTGGATACTGCACCCCTGGGATGCTCCTTTCTGCATATAGCCTCCTTCTTTCAGAAAGAAATCCTGATGTGAAAAAGATAAGGGAGGCGATAAGCGGAAATCTTTGCAGGTGCACAGGCTACCAGCAGATTGTGGAGGCTGTTCAGGATGTGGCAAAAAATGGTGATCCAGGTTCTGGGTTTGGGGTTTTAGCTCCAGATATGAGGGATAAAGGGCAAGAAAAGGATAAAGACGGGGTCTTAGAGACACTTTATAAAAACAGAGAGCTTAAGTTAATCGCCGGAGGCACAGATATCCTTGTAAAGGACAGAAAAGGGCAGATTTTAGGGGAATATATTGATTTGACAGGTCTGAATGAATTAAAGGGGATAAGAGAAGAGGACAGCAGGATTATAATAGGGTCTGCCACAACACATGCCGCTATAAACAGAAGTGATATTGTAAAAAGAAAGGCAGGTAGCCTTGCTATTGCCTGTGGTCTGGTCGGTAGTCCACAGATAAGGAATATGGGGACGATTGGAGGCAATCTTGTGAATGCATCCCCTGCTGCTGACAGCATACCGTCTTTACTTATCCACGATGCTTTATGTATCCTCGAATCAAAAAAAGGGATAAGGCGTATCCCCATTGGTGATTTTATAACTGCCCCATACAGAACATCCATAGCTGAGGATGAGATACTCACTTTTATTCATCTGACAGCCCTTGATGGTTATAGGGAGGGCTATGAGAAGGTTGCAAAAAGGGCATCCCTTGCCATTGCCCGCCTATCTGTAGCATGGGCTATAAAAGAGGAGGATGGGGTTTTTCAGGGTGTGAGGATCTCCATAGGGTCATGCACACCCATGCCTTTTAGGGCTAAAGATGCAGAGAATTTTCTCATAGGAAAAAAGAGGGGTGAAGAAAGGACAGTGAAAGATGCAGTCTCTATGATTATAGGTGGCATAGTTGAAAAAAGTGGTATGAGGCCATCATATAGATATAAACTCCCTGTGCTTGAGGATATGCTTTTTAGATTATTGAGAGGTTAGGGTAATGCCAATAGATAGATATATAGACAGGATAGATGCTATTGATAAGGTCACTGGAAAGGCACTATATGCCGGTGATTTTCATATGGAGGGTATGCTCTTTGCAAAGCTGGTAAGGAGCAATAGACCCCACGCAATGATAAGGTCAGTGGATACCCATAAGGCACTTACACTCCCTGGTGTTGTAACGATCTTAAGTTACAGTGATATACCAGGGAAAAACTCTTTTGGTGTCATAAAAAAAGACCAACAGCTCCTTGCATCAGACAGGGTAAGATATATAGGTGAACCCATACTTATAATCATTGCACAAAATGAAAAGATAGCAAGAGAGGCTGCAGATCTTATCACCATAGATTACGATGACCTGGAGTTTATAGGGGATCCATCTCAAGCCATGAGGTCATCAACGCTTATCCATGAGAATGGAAATCTACTCTCTTATAGAAAGGTGATAAAGGGTGATATTGAAAAGGGGTTTTCAGAATCAGATATAATCATAGAAAAAGAGTATAAGACCACATGGCTTGACCATGTCTTTCTTGAGACCGAGGCAGGCTTCGGATATATCGATGAAAGGGGAAGGATTGTCATCGCATCATCAACGCAGAATGTCCATTATAAAAGAAAGGAGATATCCCGTATCCTTGCCATCCCCGAAGAGGATATTCGAATTATCCAGGCAACCACAGGCGGTGGTTTTGGAGGTAAATTGGATATGACAGTGGAGGGTTATCTAGCCCTTGCTGTCTATCATACAAAAAGACCTGTTGTTATAAGATATTCAAGGGAGGAGAGTTTTATCGCCCAGACAAAAAGACACCCCCTTTATATCAAGTATAAGACAGGTGCAACGAAAGATGGAATAATAAGGGCAGTAAAGGTGGATATAACAGGGGATACAGGCCCCTATATATCCTATGGTGAGACAGTATGCCTGAGGGCAGCAGTTCATGCAACAGGACCATATGAGGTTCCCAATGTCCATGTGGATAGCAGGATGTTCTACACAAATAATCCTGTATGTGGCGCCATGAGGGGTTTTGGTGTCCCCCAGCTTGCCTTTGCCCATGAATCCCAGATGGATTTGATTGCCTATGAGGCAGGCATTGACCCCCTTAGAATACGATTAATAAACGGTCTAAAAAAAGGCTCCACGACTGCTACATCCCAGGTTCTTGAGACAAGCACAGGTTATCTTGAAACCCTTAAGGCAATAGAGCCTTATTGGATAAAGCGAAATAAGGTGGCAGGCAGGGGTTTTGGCCTGGGTTCTATGTTATATGGCATAGGTAATACGGGTATCACAAATCCCTCATACGGGATATTGTCCTTAAATGAAAAGGGTAAGGTGGTGCTCTTTACCGGTGCATGTGAGATAGGGCAGGGTTCGGATACAGTCCTTGTCCAGATACTCTGTGAGGCATTGGGCATTGATGATAGGGACGTTGACCTTGTCAGGGCAGACACGGACCAGACAAAGGATGCAGGTTCCACATCAGCAAGCAGACAGACCTATATATCTGGTAGGGCTGTATATAATGCAGCAATCACTATGAGAAGATTCCTTGAAGATGAGGGTTTTTATAAAAACAGGGATATGAAGGGCATTGTAGATAGATATAAGGACAGGGGTTATCCTATTTTTGAGGGATATTTCGATCCCCCCACCGCCCCCCTTGACCCTGAGACATCAAAGGGTGCCCCCTATGCTACATATGGATATGCTACCCATATGACAGAGGTGGAGGTTGACAAGGTTACAGGCTATACAAGGGTTTTGAAGGTCTATGCTGCCCATGATGTTGGTAAGGCAATAAACGTGAAAAATATCAAGGGGCAGGTTTATGGTGGTATTGCCATGGGTATTGGTCTTGCCCTTATGGAGGAATATATACCAGGTAAGACAGAATCCCTTAATAATTATTATATACCTACATCAATGGATATGCCTGAGATAGAGGTTTTTATTGTAGAGGATGAGGAGCCAACGGGTCCATTTGGTGCAAAGGGTGTTGGCGAGCCTGCACTCATTCCACAGGCGGCAAGTATTGTTAATGCCATTGCAGATGCGGTAGGGGTAAGGGTCTATGAGTTACCATGTGATATAGAAAAGCTTAGAGGCATACTATAGATGCAATCTAAAAGGTATATGAGCTATAGCAAGAAGATAAAGACATATAATTTTGCTTATGAAATGGTTATAAAAATATACAGGTTAACAAAAAGATTCTTAACAATAGTCTAATATGTGGGAGGTGTGATAATGGGAGGGATGGTTATAAAAAACATAGGGATGATATTTACAGGGGATATATTGAATCCAGTTATTGAAGGTCCTGTGAATATCCTGGTAGAAGACGGAAAGATAAAATCAATAGAAAGAGAGATCCAGGTGGACGCTGATAAGGTTATAGATGTCAATGGAATGACAGTGTGTCCTGGTTTTATTGATTCCCACACCCACCCTGTATTTGGTGATTTTACACCGAGGCAGAGTCAGCTTGGTTTTATTGAGAGTAGTCTTCACGGCGGTGTCACAGCCATGATCTCAGCAGGGGAGGTGCATCTGCCAGGTAGGCCCACAGACCCCAAAGGCACAAAGGCACTTGCTGTCCTCGCCCAGAAATCCTTTGCAAAATTAAGACCAGCTGGTGTTAAGGTGTATGGCGGTGCCTTAATCCTTGAGAAAGGTCTTGTGGAGGAAGATTTTAAAGAACTTGCAGCAGAAGGGGTATGGCTTGTAGGTGAGATAGGCCTTGGGAGTATAAAGTCTGCAGGTGAGGCAAAGATAATGGTAGACTGGGCAAAAAAATATGGCATGAAGGTTCTTATGCATGTGGGAGGGACATCTGTGCCAGGTAGCTCTACGGTCACCTGCAGTGATGTTTTGACTGCCCGCCCCACAGTGGCATGTCATTTAAATGGTGGTCCAACAAGTGTCCCTGTGGCTGAGGCAAAAAGGATTATTGATGAGACAGATTGCGCCATAGAGATAGTCCACTGCGGAAATCCACTATCTGCATTTGAGATAGCAAGATATATGAAGAACAAAGGCATACTGAATAGACTCATTATAGGAAATGATGCACCCTCAGGAACAGGGGTAATACCTCTTGGTATATGGCGGATGGTGAATTTTATATCGAGTCTCTGCGGTATATCAGCAGGGCTTGCTGTGTGCTGTGCTACAGGTAATACCATGAATGTATTCGGCCTTAAGCACGGCATTATTAGTGAGGGATACGAGGCTGACCTTCAGATTATAGATGCGCCTATGGGCTCTGATGGAAAGGATGCAAGGGCAGCAATAGAGATAGGTGACATACCAGGGGTTGCCATGATTATAATAGATGGTGTGGTAAAGACCCAGGTAAGCAGAAACACACCACCCCCTGTAAGAAGGGCGGTGGTCAAGCCTTGATGATTACAAGCACTTGTGTTTGGTTTTGTGGTTTACGCTCTATGGTTTATAGTTCATGGCGTATTGACTATTTCTTGGGGGATAGGGTATGAGGGTTGATATAGAGAAATGTAAGGGGTGTGGGCTCTGTGAAGAGGTATGCCCTCTTGGGGTGATAACCGTAGAAGACAGAAAGGTCAGGGTCAATGACGGCTGTGTGGATTGCGCCACATGCATGAAGGTGTGTCCAGAGGGTGTATTTACCCTGTATCGATCTAACGCACCTATATGTAATGCATGCCCTGTCATGTGTAGTATCCCTGAGGGTTCATATGGGGCATGCAAGAGATATATCAATGAAAACGGTAATATTATTAGAAAGGCAAGGCTCCATACCTACGAAGAGCTACTTAACATAGTTGGCGAGACAGAGGGTGGCATTATTGATAGACCTTTGATTACCGGTATTGGTTCAGGGACAACCTATCCAGACTTCAGACCATCGCCCTTCATTGTAACTGGTGTAAGGGATGGTATTGATGTAGTTACTGTGGTTACAGAGGCACCCTTAAGTTATAGTGGCATAAAACTCAAGATTGATACAGATCTTTATATGGGTCAGGAAGGAAAGAGGATCTACATAAAAAGAAAAGGAAAGAGGCATATAGGACACCTCTGCACAGAGGAATATGGCTCCAAGATGCTCTCCCTTGGCGGTGTTAATATCCTCACCTCAAAGGACGCCCTCTTTGCTGCAAAGACAATATTCGAGATACTCCAAGGTAAAACTGTAAGACTTGAGATTGAAGAAGGGTCAATTATAGAGGTCTCCATTGGAAAGCCCCCTGTTGTCAATGGCCAGATTGAAGAGAGGATGAGGGTAGGATGCGGAAGCGCAACAACAGGGCTCTTTGCACCCTATATGTTTAATGCCGCTGATGAGATAATCATCCTTGATGGTCATATAACAGGGCTTTTTTCAGAGCATCCATCAGGGAGATTTTTAAACAAGAGGCGTTCAGGTATATTTATCAAGGGTCAGAAGAGCACAGAGGGAAGATATTTTCTTAATAAGGGTAGCGGATGGGGAGGCACAGATATTGAGAACCCTCTTGATGTCATTAAGGAGATGGATATGGCAAGATGCCCTGAAGGTATGACACTCCTTATAACTGAGACAACAGGAAGAAAATATGGATTTTATAGGATGAGGGAGGGTTCTTTTAAAGAGGATGAGCCAACGTCTGAGGCATTAAGATTCCTTGAGGTATTGAGAGAGACCTGTGAGCCATCTACCGTGAGCGCTATTTTTGCTGCAGGGGTTGGTGGTTCTGCCCGTGCAGGGGTCACAAAAAACCCCATCAGACTTACAAAGGCTGTCCATGAGGGCAAGGTAAAGATAACCATTGGCGGGGCAAAACCTTTTATTTTTCCCGGTGGGGGTATTAATTTCCTTGTGGACTATGCAAGGATTAAATATGGAAGTATATACCTGGCACCTACACCCTCATTCATACTACCGGTGGAATATACAATGACTCTTGAAACATTCAAGGCCATAGGTGGTCATATAGAGGCAATCAGACCCCTGGAGGAGGTGCTGGATAAGTAACCCTGCAACGTAAGCAGAAGGGTCTACTATGTTTATAGAGATAGGTCCAGCCAGTCTTGTAATAAAGACAGAGAGAAATAGTGAACCCCGTGAACCTGATAGGATGAAGATAGAGGGTTTTGTAAATGAGATCCTAAAGGGGATAAGCGAAAATCTGCCAGTGCTAAGGCAAAAGGCATATAGGATCAAGAGATTTAAAAATATGCCCTCCGTTGCCAGAAGGATGATAGAGGCAGTAAGGCGTATTGATGAAGAGACACTTACGCCTATGGCATCTGTGGCTGGTGCTGTATCAGACGAGGTAAAGGATTTTTTAAAGGCAGATGGCTATGATCTTGTAGCTGTAAACAACGGCGGCGACATGTCTATCTTCAATAAAGATTCATACAGGAACATAAGGATATCTATTGGCGATATAAATAAGAACATCCATACACCGTATATACTAAATATTAGGGAACTCTCAGATTACGGGATTGCTACAAGCGGGATAGGGGGAAGGAGTCTGAGCCTTGGCATAGCAGAGATAGGCACAGTAATAGCAGAGACCGGTGCAGTTGCAGATGCTGCCGCCACATTGATTTGCAATATGACAAATATTGATTCAGAAAGGATCGTAAGAAAAAGGGCATCAGAGATAGATCCTATGACTGATATACCCGATGAGTTTGTGACGGTAAGTATAGGTGAATTAAATAAGGATGAAATACATCATGCTTTATCTAATGGTTTAATTTGTGCATATAACTTATTGAAAGTAAAAGCTATTATTGATTCTTTTATATATTTTAGAGGCAGCATGGTAACAACCATTACTGGTGATAAATCTATAAAACTGGAGGTGTTGCATGGAGATTAGAAAGATGGTAACCATCATAGAGGATATCCTTGCGGATGGCGAAAAAAAGGCTGATAAACCTGTGAGAAAGGTGGCAGCAGTAGCTATTATTAAAAATCCCTTTGCAGGAAAGTATCAGGAGAACCTTGACCAGCTTATTGATAATGGTGAGGAACTTGGCAGGATCCTGGGTGAGAGGGCTGTAGAGGCATTAGGCAGAGACAGAGAGCCTGAGAGCTATGGAAAGGCTGCCATTGTTGGTGAAAAGGGTGAACTTGAGCATGCAGCAGCAATACTCCATCCGAAATTGGGGACCCCACTTAGAAATGCAGTTGGTGGTGGCAAGGCTATAATTCCATCAGTCAAAAAACTAGGTGGGATGGGTGATGAAATAGATATACCTCTACATTTTAAGGACGCAGCCTTTGTGCGTTCTCATTTTGATGGCATGACAATTTCAGTTAATGATGCACCTAAATCAGATGAGATACTTGTAGCAGTGGCGGTCACGGATGGTGGGAGACCCCATGCAAGGGTAGGGGGTCTTAAAAAGGAAGAGGCAAAGAAAGAGGATGGGTTAAGATAGACTTAACCCATCTTTTCTATAAACTCGAATACAGGCATGGCGGGGAATGTGGTAAGCTGAACGCTTCCCCTTGAGCCTATCTCTAGAGACACCTTTGCAATTGTTTCATTATTAGGTGCCTCAAGGATATTCACAAAATCATACATACCCAGTGTTGCGTACTGAGCGAGGACCTTTGCCCCCATCATCTCTATCTCTTTATCTACCTCTTTTATGCGGTCTGGATGCCTTTTGATCGTTGCCCTTCCTTCATCTGTTAATTTGCTGAGCATGATGTAGATTGGCATTTTATAACCTCCTTCAGTTTTTTTATCTAAACGATATATTTATAATTAACATATGTCAATATTTTTTATAAAATTCTCAGCATTTGTTATTCAGTAAAAATTAACCCATTTTTAATGGGGATTTCTAAAAATACCCTCAGGTAATGGCCCACTACTTTTTATTTCACTAAGCCATACCATGGCTTTACAGGTTCCCCAGTCACATCTATATATATATGTTTTGTCATGGTATACTCCTCAAGCGCCATGGTGGATAAGTCCTTACCCCACCCTGATTGTTTGCATCCACCCCATGGTGTCTCGCAGAAGAGGATGAGGTGGTCATTAAGCCATACTGTACCTGCCTTTATCTTGCCTGCCATAGCAATCCCGAGGCGCAGGTCCTTTGTCCAGACAGATGCAGAGAGTCCATACCTTGTGTCATTGGCAAGTTCAATCGCCTCATCAGGTGTTTTAAATGGCACAAGCCCGGCTACAGGTCCAAATATCTCATCCTGCATAAACTCCATCTTATTGTTGCAATCGCCAAAAATAGTGGGCATGATAAAGAACCCGTCTTTTGTTTGAGGGGTATCTGGCCTTTTGCCGCCAAGGAGGAGTTTCGCCCCTGCCCTCTTTGCCCCTTCTATATATGCCTCTACCTTATCCCTATGGGCCTCATAGGCAAGTGGCCCTATGGTTGTCTCCATATCCATGGGGTCGCCTACCTTCAATTCACCTGTCGCCTTTACAAATTCATCAGCAAATCTTTCGTAGATGGATTCATGGATATAAAACCTGCTTGCAGCAGCACATACCTGGCCAGAATTAAAGAAGGCGCTCCATACAGCACCAGCGACTGCTGCATCTATATCTGCATCTGCCATAACGATAAAGGCATTTTTTCCACCAAGCTCAAGACCTATCTGCTTTACCCTCTCGCTGGCGAGCTCCATAATCCTCTTGCCTGTTGAGGTATCACCTGTAAAGCCTATCTTTGCCACTGATGGGTGGGCAACAAGCGCCTCTCCTACTGATTCGCCTGGACCTGTTATGATGTTTATCACACCATCTGGTATACCTGCCTCAAGTGCCAGTTCTCCAAGCTTCAGGGTTGTCAAGGGTGCAACAGATGGGGGTTTTATAATGCATGTATTACCTGTAACAAGTGCAGCACCTAACTTCCATACTACCATAAGGGCAGGAAAATTCCATGGCGTGATTAAACCTACAACCCCTAAGGGCTCCCGCACTGTCATTGATACACACCACGGGCCTACAGGGAGCGTCTCTCCTGTTAATGCCCTTCCCACCCCTGCAAAGTACTCTAACTGCTCTGCGCACAAGGGGATGTCGAAGTTCATGGTTTTGCGGATGGGAGAGCCCTGTTCCATGGTCTCAAGTTTAGCAAGTTCTTCATGATGGGCCATTATCAGTTGAGAAAGTTTCATTATTATTTTAGAGCGTTCGGCTATGGTCTTTGATGACCATAGGGGAAAGGCATCTCCAGCTGCCTTTACTGCTATATCTACATCTGTAGGGTTGCACCTTGGAACGGTTGCTATAACCTTGCTGTTTGCAGGATTTATAATATCCATCTTCTCCTTGCTTACGCTATCCACCCATTTACCACCTATAAAGACCTTATAATCCCCTGCCATGATAGTAACCTCCCTTTTAGAATTTATTTGGCTCCTCCTCATTTTAAGTTTGATATCTATAAGCACCAGATTGATTCATAATAACCTCATTTATTTCCAGGGGCGCTGCAACCTACGCTTTTCCCAAATGCCTTTTGAAAAGCCCTATAGCTAAGCCTTTCGGTCTTAATAATATTCCCCTGTCTTAAGATTCGGTTGCATAATTCGCCATGTGCATGTTGACGTTTAGAGGCCAGACGTCGTTCTAATTCAGCGCATAAACTTGCTAGCTTATGCTTAACTTTTAGAGGAACACCACGGGCATCATAATTCTGGGGGTTTATTGCCCGCCTTGATCTATCCATTACTCGCTGTATCCGATGTATTGCCTTCCATGGTTTAGCCACAGAAAGGCAGAACTTTTCGAGTATAGCATCGGTTGCGCTTACTCCTGCAATCACGCTCGGACCTATGTCTAATCCAACAACCTGTTTTCCAAGAACATGTTTTATGTTAACAGGGGTTGTCTTCAGTGGAAACTCTGCAACAAAGCTGGGGGTTTTATGCTGCTTCATACGTTTTTCTGATTTTCTATATACCTTTTGATAGTTGCAAGCGGTGCTCCTCCAACTGTAGAAATAAAGTATGAGTTTGTCCACAGGGTGGGCAAACGTCTTTTAAGCTCAGGAAACTCCTGACGAAGGATCCTTGAGGAACGTCCTTTCAGTAATTTTACCAGTTTGTGTATCCCGAACTGCGGGGCCTGTTTGATCAAGAGATGCACATGATCAGGCATAATCTCCATCTCGATAATTTCTGCATCCTTTTTAGAAGCTATAGCCTTTAGAATAGATTTCAATCTTGCCGCTATCTCCCCATTAAGGACAGGTCGGCGATATTTAGGACACCAGACTATATGGTACTTGCAGGAGCAAACTATATTGGCACCTGATTTGTAATTTCCCATTATTAAGATTATACACCATCTATCTGTATAATAAAACAAAATTTTATTTTCATTAATCATTTTGAATCGCTATCCGCCTTGAACCCATGACTAAAGCCAGGGGCTTGCGGCGTATTTTAGGTTCAGAATACCAATTAGCCAAGTATGTTTTAATTCCGATTGAAAGTTTAATTATTTTGTTGTATTATCACTGTAGGAGGAAAAAGGATGAATAAAAAATCCAAAATAGTATTAAGCCTTGTTTTTATCTTGATCTTTGTTTTCGGTTTCATGATGGGTGCCCAGGGTAAGAGGGCATCAGTTCCCGCAGATTCCAAAGAGATATATGAATACCTTAAGACATTTTCAGATGTGATAGAGCTTGTGAAGAAAAACTATGTTGAAGAGGTTAAAGATAAAGACATTATATATTCTGCTATAAAAGGTATGCTTGAATCCCTTGACCCCCACTCCTCTTTTTTAACCCCAGATCTATATAAAGAAATCCAGACAGAGACAAAAGGTGAATTTGGTGGCATTGGCATTGAGATAACAATAAAAGATGGCTTTCCAACTGTAATAACCCCTATTGAGGATACCCCTGCCTTTAGGGCAGGCTTAAAGACAGGCGATAATATTGTCAAGATAGATGGAAAGATTACAAAGAATATGAGTCTGATAGATGTTGTGAAGTTGATTAGGGGGGAGAAGGGTAAACCAGTTGTCCTCACAATTATGAGGGATGGTTTTACAACCCCAAAGGATTTTACAATTATAAGGGATGTCATAGTTGCAAAAAGTGTTAAATTTAGGATGCTGGAGAATGGATTAGGCTATATAAGGATAACCCAGTTTCATGAGAAGACAACCCACGATCTTGATAATGCTTTACAGGAGCTTGTAAAAAAGAACAAGGATAAACCTTTAAAAGGTTTAGTTATTGACCTAAGAAACAATCCAGGCGGACTTCTTGAGCAGGCAGTTGAGGTCTCAGATATGTTTTTAAAGGAAGGGTTAATTGTTTATATACAGGGCAGAAAAAAAGAAGATAAAATGAGTTTTCATGCTGAGAAAAAGAAAAATGACTATGAGGGACCCCTTGTTGTGCTTGTCAATGAAGGAAGTGCCAGTGCATCAGAGATTGTGGCAGGTGCACTTCAGGACCATAAGAGGGCTGTAATCATAGGTCAGAAGTCCTTTGGCAAGGGCTCTGTTCAAACTATCCTACCTCTTGCGGATGGTTCTGCCCTTAAATTAACCACGGCAAAATATTTTACCCCAAAAGGACGTTCTATACAGGCAGAGGGCATAACACCTGACATCGTAGTGGATAATAATCTGGTCAGGGTCAAAGAAAAGGGCATACCCTTGAAAGAAAAAGACCTTGAGAGGCATATCGAGGCAGATAAAAATCAGAAAAAAACAGAGGATGATGAAAAGAAACAGGTCGATGAGAATGACCTCCAGTTATCCATGGCGGTTCAGATTTTGAAGAGTTGGGATGCACTCAGGGGGAAATAAAAATTAGTTAATTGTGAAGAGCGGATAGCTGTTAATCCCGTTCATTGAACATAAAACAGTTTTTAAGGTCTTTAGTTTTTGGTCAATGAACCGCAATCTGTCTATGCCCTGATATTTTTTATCAGTTTTTCCTTAAAATTCTCAGGTATTCTTTTTGGTCTACCCTGACCATTGATACAGACCATGGTAGTCTCTATCTTTGTGGTTATCTTTTCATCCCTAAATATTGTATGTTCAAGGATGAAATAGGCGTTTTTTACCTCTTTGATAGATGTTCTTACAGTTATAAAGTCACTGTATTTGACTTTATCAATGAGGTCAAGGTGCGCTGTCCTTACAATGATATAGGTATCGAGTTTTTCCCAGTCAGGGAGTAAGATGCCTATGGAGGCAAGAAATTCAAACCATGACTTTTCTGCAAACCTTAGATAGTTTGCAAAATATACAACACCACCTGCGTCTGTATCCTGATAATATATCCGTGTTTGATACATAATCCCTACATAACATTTTAAAATACAATAATCAATCTTCAAATATAGTCTTTTTTGCAGGGAAGGGGGGATCCAAGATAACCTGTAGGACTAGTCCCCGATGAAGTGCAATACCTTTTATGGGGTCTGTAGATTTTGCAGAGGTCATCTATTGTCTATGGTCTGAATTTGTTGTATGTTAAAATTGATGATATTTATGGGTATTGATGAGGCATATGAGAGGGATAAAAGAAACCTCATAGAGGCAAAGAGGAATGACCCTGTAATCTATCTTGATGATTATATTGATGAAAATGATATTGAGATTATAGGTTTTATTGCCTCTCAGTTTGCCTATGGTAGGATTGCGGTTTTTATGAGATTCCTGAAGGCATTATTCAAAAAGATGGGCAAAAGCCCTTTTTACTTTATAAAGAAGGGGGATTTTTCAAATCTTTCAGGTATGTATTACAGGTTTCAGAGGGACAGGGATCTGATTATGCTTTTTGATGTTTTGAATAGAATTGTAGATGAGTTTAACAGCATCGGTAACATGCTTAAGACCTTTTATAGCGGTGATATAAGGGATACCCTTTGGTCTGTAAGAAGACATATTTTCAGTAATAATGGGGAACTCAAATTTTTTTTCCCTGCACCATCTCCTTCAAACCCTATGAAGAGATGGAATCTCTTTTTAAGATGGATGGTAAGGAAGGATGAGATAGATAGAGGCATCTGGGACTTTATTGACAAAAGGGATCTTATTGTCCCCCTTGATGCCAATATATTCAAGATAGGGAGATGTCTAGGCTGGACAAAGGCTAAAAATCCATCCTTTAAGGCCGCCGTGGAGATTACAGGGGCTTTACGGTCTCTTTCGCCTGAAGACCCTCTCAAATACGACTTTTTTCTCTGCCATAGGGTGGGTATTGCTGCTGGTTGCAGGGGGATAAAGTCGCAGGAGTGCAAAGCCAGGTGTTTGATTTATCTGTAACATCTTGTTTAATGTTTTCTTTGCAATATAAAATTTGTTGTTAATCAGTTTATTTGTTATATTTAGTATATCTCCATAACAGAGGATAATCTATGGACATAATCAAAACTATTAATCTCAATATCATCTTGCAGAAAATCGTTGATTGGGCATTAACCAGCGGTATACATATCATTATTATTGTTTTATTAACATGGATATCCCTAAAATTAACGAGAAAAATCACAAAGTATTTCCTTAATCTTATACACCAGAAGAATGATATAGAGCTTCAGAAAAGAATGCAGACCCTTGGAAACCTACTCAGATATATTATCATCGTTGCAATATTATCAGCCGCATCTATGATGATCCTTAGGGAGTTTGGCATCAACATTGCTCCTCTTCTTGCTGCAACAGGGATTGCAGGCCTGGCAGTGGGTTTTGGCGCCCAGAGCCTTGTTAAAGATGTTATAAGCTGATTCTTTATCATTCTTGAGGATCAGATAAGAGTAGGGGATGTGGTTGAGATTGGAGGCAAGAGCGGACTTGTGGAAAAGGTGCACCTCAAGACGACAACACTGAGGGATTTGGCAGGTAATGTTCACTATATCCCAAACGGACTTGTCCAGGTTGTAACCAATATGACCAAGGAATACTCAAGATATGTCTTTGAAATAGGGATTGCCTATAAAGAGGATGTGGACAGGGTTATGGGGGGTAATAAAGGAGATAGATGAGGAATTAAGAAATGACCCTGAATTCAAGGATGACATAATAGCACCCATTGAGATATTAGGGCTTGATCGGTTTGCAGACTCATCAGTAATCATAAAGGCAAGGACGACTACGTTGCCTAGTAAGCAGTGGAGGGTTGGTAGGGAATTTAATAGGCGTATAAAGAAAAAATTCGACGAGGGCGGCATAGAGATACCCTTTCCCCATGTGACGCTTTTTATGGGCACGGATAAGGATGGCAATCAGCCGCCAATAAAGATTATCAAGATAGAAAAATAGGCCATAGAGGTCATCTGTACTGTTTTTTAATGATACTATACCATTTAAATTTGGTGTGACATAGATGAATGAGATGCTTATCTATATTATCCCTATATTTTTATTTATTGTATTGATTTTACAGATTGTTTTGCTTTCCAGGGGGACATCCAGGGATTCGAGATATATCAGGGAGATTATTGATTCTATAGAGAGGTCAAATGAACGGGCTGAACGGACAATGAGGGATGAGTTAAGCAGAAACAGGGATGAGATGGCAAATTCAGTGCGTCAAACCCGTGAGGAGCTGGGAAATATTCTCAAATCAATGGATGATACACTGAATCAACAGCTTATAAATTTCAGTGAATCATCCATTAAAGCCATGACTGAGATAGCCTCCCTGCAGAAATCACAGCTTGATTTCATGCATGGACAGCTTAACCTTCTTACAGAATCCAATGAGAAGAAGATGGAGAGCCTTAGAATCACCATCGAAGGGAAATTAAATGAGATAAGAGAGGATAATGCCAGGCAGCTCGAGCAGATGAGATTGACAGTTGATGAAAAACTCCAGGGAACCCTTGAAAAACGTCTTGGCGAATCATTTAGACAGGTAAGCGAACGTCTCGAGCAGGTATATAAGGGACTCGGCGAGATGCAGGCGCTTGCCAGTGGGGTGGGGGATCTGAAAAAGGTGCTTACCAATGTCAAAACAAGGGGACTCTGGGGCGAGGTTCAGTTAGGCACTCTATTAGAGCAGGTGCTTACCCCTGACCAATATGAAAGGAATGTCTCGACAAGACAGGGGGGAGAGAGGGTTGAATTCGCTGTGAAGCTTCCAGGGAGGGCAGAGGATAGGGAGGATATTGTGTGGCTTCCCATTGATGCCAAGTTTCCCATTGAGGATTACCAGCGTCTAATAGAGGCCCAGGAAAAGGGCGATACGGACCAGGCAGATGCTGCCGGTAGACAGCTTGAATCAAGAATCAAACAGTGCGCCTCTGATATATCTAATAAATATATAAATCCCCCTAAAACAACTGATTTTGGGATTCTTTTTCTGCCCACCGAGGGTTTATTCGCTGAGGTTATAAGGCGAACATCCCTTACAGAATATGTTCAGCGGGAATGCAGGGTAGTGATTGCTGGACCTACAACCCTTTGGTCAATCCTCAATAGTCTCCAGATGGGATTTAGAACCCTGGCAATAGAGAGACGTTCCAGTGAGGTATGGAAACTTCTTGCTGCAGTAAAAACAGAGTGGACAAAATACGGGGATATACTGAACAAGGTTCAGAGGAAACTCCATGAGGCATCAGACACCATAGAAGATGCCCAGACAAGGACAAGGGCGATAGGGAGAAAACTAAAAAATGTCCAGATGTTGCCTTCAGATGAGGCAAAGGCAGTCTTGAATACCGATGATATTACTTAGTGAGTCCTTTGCAAAAGGCATTTATGCCTGTGCTCACCGAGAGACCTTTTTTAAAGTTTACCATCTTTAAGGTTCTGGATAGCCTGGGGTTTTCCTATAACCAATAGCTTATCCCCTTTCTGAATTACATCATGTGCCTTCGGCAGTTTTATCTGTTCTCCACCCCTTATAATGCCTATTACTGTAGCAGAGTATCTTTTCCTGAATTTAAGTTCAGCAAGCGATTTTCCTGCAATAGGGGAGTCATGAGACACATTTATCTCTGCTGTTGCAAACCTTTTAGGGGATATGGCAGGTTCATGTTCTTTTATCTCCTGAAGTATTTCCTCTGCATGCTTTATGGCTGAGTGTTCACCAACAATAACAATACGATCCCCAGGGAAGATTTGAAAATCAGGGTCTGGTTCAAGATAGACACGGCCAGCCCGGCTTATTGCAACAATAGATATGCCTGTTAGGTTACGGAGATCAATATCCTTTATCTTGTATCCTGCAAATATAGACCCTCTTTTCAATCTTATCTCTTTTATCGCAAGGGGTATTTCAATATCTTTGGGGAACAATAGGTCCATTGCCTCTGTAAGCGAATCAGCTGCCTCTTCTGATGCGTCAATAAATGGCTTGAGGACTACATGGGCACCATTTGAAGAATATAGGGTTGCCTCCTCCTCATTGGTAGCTGTTAGCGCAATCTTACCTTCGTATTTTCGCTCTTTTAATAGATGCAGGATAGTCATATTTAATTCCCTGTCCCTTACTGTGCTTACAACCCACGAAGAAGAATGAAGAGGCAGATTGTCAATAAATTCAGGGTCACCTACATCGCCAAAAAGCACGGGTACCCCTCTGGAACGCCATATCTGCAGTACCTGTGGGTCAAAGTCCACACCGGCAATGCTTTTTTTTCTTTCTAAGAGATGCTGCGCGAGATTGCTTCCGTAATTACCAAGTCCGATTATCAGCATATCCACTTCAGGAAGTTCACTTACACCCCCTGTAATATCCTCACGATAAGGATGTTTACGCTCAAAAATACTGAGAAATGGAAGAAGCCATCTGTATAATGTCCCTGAGTAGATGATCATGTAGCTGGATAGACATATTGTTATAACACCCACAAGGGTTACAAGGCTCATTGTCTCTATATTTATGTGACCAAGGCCTAAACCCTGGGCAACAAGTATAAGAGAAAACTCACTTATCTGTGCCAAGGTAAGTCCTGCCATAAAGCCTGTGCGGCGTCTGTATCCCATAAAACCCATGATTGCCATGACAATAAGAGGCTTGCCTATAAGCACAAAAAGAGACATATATATTGCCGTAAGGATCTGGGGACCAGTAATGTTTATATTAAGTCTGGAACCAAGGTCAATGAAAAAAAACAATAGAAGGAAGTCCCGAACACTTGCAAGTTTTGCTGCTATCACCTCTCTGTAGCCAGTAGATGCAAGGGATATCCCACCTAAAAATGCCCCCACCTCTTTGCTGAAACCAAGATAATCACCGGTTGCACCGAGGAAAACTGCCCATGCAATAGCAAACAAAACAAGAAGTTCTTGATTGAAGGCAAGGAGTCTTGTAAGTTTTGGCAGGACAAAACGCATCATAATCCCTATCGCAGCGAGAAACCCTAATCCTTTGGCTGCAATATATAGGATTTTTCCTATTGATGAGCCTTCAACACCAGTCCCGCCCTCTATAGCAGCAAGCATAATCATGGCGAGGATAGCCACTATATCCTGGACAATAAGCAATCCCACGACGATCTTACCATGGAGGGCATCTATCTCTTTTTTATCAGAAAGAAGCTTGACTATTATGATAGTGCTTGAGAATGTGAGTGCCACAGATATATAGAGGGAGTTTATTATAGAGAATCCCATTCCATAGGTCATAATAAAGCCGAAAAGTGTTGTGAATATAATCTGTCCCAGTCCTGTCGTTAACACAACAGGTCCTGTTGTGCGAATAAACCTTAAGTCAAGGCGTAACCCTACCACAAATAGTAGAAGGGATATGCCAATCTGTGCGAGGAGTGCTATCTGGTCATGGCTTTTTATAAGAGAAAACCATGATGGGCCCGAGAGGACACCTGTTATAAGAAATGCAACGATAAGGGGTTGGCGAAGAAACATTACAATGATGCCAAGGATCGCTGCAAGGCTTAGTATAATCGCTATTTCGTAAAAGACCTGTTCATACATGATTAGGATACCAAGTTAAGGCCTTTGTAAAACCATGCCAAGGCCTTAACCAGTATGTCATGGAGCTAAATATGTGTCAATATAAATCATTGCATAATAAGCAGGGTCTTTAATAGCTTAATATTAAGGAGATCCTAATGATGAGTCTGATTTAAAGGCGACATTATCAATGTTTATTATGGTAGTATAAATCCTATTCATGAGGATGTAAAAAATGTTTTGAATTTTTTATGTTAATTCTTTATATCTATAGATTGATGCACTGCCCAAGATGGGTTCTCCATAAATAAGGATACGACTTATAGGCTAGGTGAAAGCAGTTTGGTTATGACAGAAGAAATGATAGCATGTAGCCCTCCACCAAAAGAGGAGGTTATAAGAAGGATAGAGGGGCTTAGAGAAGACCTGAAAGAGAAAGGCATCTCCTTTGCCATTATTCTCCAGAATGTAGATCTCTTTTATTTCACCGGCACGATGCCAAGGGGTGTCCTTGTAGTGCCTGCATCAGATGCATCAGTCGAACCCATCTTCTTTGTGGAAAAGGGTGTAGAGAAGGCAAGGAAGGAGACCCCCCTTGAGGTTATTCCAAAAGCAGGCCTCACATTTGTAAGGGATGTCTTGGCTAAGAAGGGGCTTATGAAAGGGGTATGTGGGATGGAGCTTGATGTCCTTCCCTACAATATCTATGCACGGTGGAATGAACTTCTTAAGATAGAGATCAAAGATATATCCCCCATTATAAAGGGGATGAGGATGATAAAGAGTAAATATGAGATAGGGGAGATGAAGAGGTCAGGGAGGATTATCTCTCATGTATTTAATATGGCAAAAGAGATAATAGATGAAGGCATGAGAGAACTCGATATTGCCTCAACGCTTGAATCAGAGGGGAGAAGGTTTGGCCATCAGGGTTTCTTAAGGATGAGGGGCTTCAATCAGGAGATGGATAATATCTGTGTTACCCATGGGTTAGCCTCTACTATCCCTTCGTTTACAGATGCACCTATCCAGGGCACAGGGATTACCCCTGCATTCCCCCATGGCCCATCCTTTGGTAGGCTGAAAAGGGGTATACCGATTCTTATAGATTATGGAGGAGGATATAATGGTTATACAACAGATGAGACAAGGACATATGTAATAGGGATGTTGGAAGAGCCCTTTAAGAGACCGGCTGCAGTGGCAATCGAGACAATAGAGGAGACCATGGATTTTGCAAGAGAAGGGGTAAATGGAAGGGAGATATTTTTACGTGCCCTTAAAAAGGTAAAAAAGGAAGGTCTTGAAGAATATTTCATGGGTTATGGAGAGGGAAAGGTCTCATTCATTGGTCATGGTCTTGGCCTTGAGATAAACGAATTGCCTGTGATTACAGGGAGGCATGATATTATTCTGAGGGAAGGCATGGTATTTGCCTTTGAGCCAAAGTTTGTCATACCTGAAAAGGGTGCTATAGGCATAGAGGTAGATTTTATTGTAAGGAAGGATAGGCTTGAAAGGGTCACTAATACCTCTTTTGGAGTCATCTACCTATGATTTATATGTAATTAT
>JAGPMK010000072.1 GCA_018052995.1 Syntrophorhabdales bacterium
CAGTTAAGGGCAAGATATCCAGAGAGTATCTTTTTAACATCAGGCACCACAAAGAGAAAGCGCAAAAGCCTCCAGATGGCACGGGCAGATCTTCCAGCCTATACCACAGAGCTGAAAAAAACAAGAACCGACATAAATCTCACACCAAATATGGTGGTGGCAGAGAAGGCAGCGGCAGAAGAGGATAAGCTCGGTCTCTTTGACAGGAAAAAGCCTATTGATATTATATCAGACAAAATGGAGGGTCTTGAAAAGGAAAAATATATCATCTTCAGCGGCAATGTTGTGGCAAGGCAGGACGACCTCTATATATTCAGTGACACCATAGATGCATATATTGACGAAACTACAAACGAGATAGCAACGGCACACGCAAAAGGGAATGTTAAGATAGTCAAAAAAGACCGCACCTCAACGTGTTCAGAGGCTATATTTGACAATAAAAAGGGAGAGATAATCCTGAAGGGCAATGTGATAGTCTATTCAGGACAGGATAAATTAACAGGGGAGGTTATAAGATACTACCTAAATGAGGACAGGGTGGTAATAGAGGGGGAAAAGGATAAAAAGGCACATATCAGGGTAACGCCTAAATAGACTGGAGAAACGGTATCCTCTGATCCTTTATATAAACAAGCGCCTGGCAGACAGCAATAAGGCTTTCATCATCCCTAACTGTTATATAATATGAGGCAGTCCTTCTTGTCCTATTTATCTCCTTTGATTCAGCCCTTAACAACGTATCCTTTTTAGGTGGTTTCATATAGGTTATGTTCATATTTAGGGCGACCGCTATACTCTCGTGGCTGTTGGAGGATATCTCGAATGCCTCATCAATGAGCGAAAAAAGTGCACCCCCGTGGGTATTACCGTATATATTGTCCATATCCCCTGTATATCTCATCTCGCATAGGGCATAGCCTTCATCAACATCCAAAAGTCTTATCCCTAAGAGTTTTGGATAAGGCTCCTCTTCCACCTTTTTAAAATATAGGCTTTTCTTTTTTTCGTCCATATCTTATTATAAAACTTTTTTTAAAAGGCTTTCCACAGCTGATTTTGGTTGGGCGCCAATGAGCCTATCTACAATCTCGCCCTTATTGAAAACTATGAGCGTAGGTATGCCTCTTATCTCGTATTTTGCAGGGGTTAAAGGGTTTTCATCCACATTAAGTTTTAAAATCTTTACCCTACCTTCATATTGACCAGCAATCTCATCAACCACAGGGCCCATTATCTGGCATGGCCCACACCACGAAGCCCAGAAGTCAACAAGGACAGGGACATTGGATTCAAGAACCTGGCTTGTGAATTCACTATCACTTACTGCCTTTGCGCTACCCATAATAGCCTCCTCTTTTAATGAATCTTTATCTGTATTTTTAAGTATTTTTTTTGTTTTTGTCAACCCATTGTCATATTGACATTTGGTTCATCATCGGAAATAATAGACAAATGCAGCAAAAATCCATATCAGATATACTCGAGGAGATCGGGACACTTCTGGAGATTAAAGGGGAAAATCCTTTTAAATCAAAGGCATATTACAATGCAGCGAGGATTATATCAGGCATAGAAGACCTTGACGCTGTAATCAAAAACAAAGGGCTAAAAAAAATAAAAGGTATAGGTGATGCCATAGCAGCCAAGATTGAGGAATATGTCTCAACAGGAGGCATTGAATATCTTGAAAATTTAAAAAAAGAGATACCCCCCTCACTTCTCGAGCTTATGCTTGTGCCCAATCTTGGCCCTAAGAAAATAAAGGCTTTATATGATACCCTTGGCATAACAAATATCGGCGAGCTTGAATATGCCTGCAGGGAGAACAGGTTAATAACATTGCCTAATTTTGGAGAGAAGACGCAGGAAAAGATACTCAAAGGCATTGAGTTTCTAAAAAAACACAAGGGTGAATACCTTCTTGGTGATATATATCCCCAGGCAGAGGCATTAAAGGCAAGGTTCTTAAAGGTAGTTGCAGGTCAGGATATGGAGATCTGCGGAAGCATAAGAAGAAGGAAGGAGATAGTTAGGGATATTGATATCCTTATTGCATCAGAGGATCCAGAATCTATAGCTAAATACTTTGTCTCCCTCCCTGAGATAGAAGAGGTGCTGCTTACAGGGGAGACAAAGACCTCATGCAGGCTCAAGTCAGGCATAGAGACAGATTTAAGGGTGGTGGGTAGGGAGGCCTTCCCCTATGCGGTTATGTATTTTACAGGAAGTAAGGAGCATAATGTCCGACTGAGGGGTTTATCAAAGGCAAAAGGCTGGAAACTTAATGAATACGGTCTCTTTGAAGGAGAAAGCCTAATTCGGTGCATCACGGAGGAGGATATATATCAAAGAATAGGGCTACAATTCATACCCCCTGAATTGAGGGAGGATACCGGGGAGATAGAGGCAGCAATAGAGGCCAGGCTCCCTGATCTTGTCCGCATAGAGGACATAAAGGGGATGTTTCATATCCACACAGAGTTTAGTGATGGCATAGACCCACTGGAAAGGCTTGTTCAGAGGGCAAAACAGATGGGTATGGCCTATATCGGCATATCAGACCACAGTAAAAGCGCCTATTATGCGGGTGGATTAAAGACAGATGGCATATTGAGACAGTGGGAGCTGATCAATAGGTTTAATGAGTCGAGCGGAGATTTTTATATATTTAAAGGCATCGAGAGCGATATACTCCCTGATGGCAGCCTTGACTATGACGAAGATATCCTTAAGGGTTTTGATTTTATCATAGCCTCTGTCCATTCAGGCTTTAATATGAAACAGGAGGAGATGGAAAATAGGATAATCAGGGCAATTGAAAACCCATATACCACTATCCTCGGTCATCCTACAGGGAGACTGCTGCTTTCAAGGGATGGCTATTTAGTTGATATGAAAAAGATTATAGATGCATGCTCAAAAAATAGTGTGATAATTGAGCTTAATGCAAGCCCATATAGGCTTGATATAGACTGGCGGTTCCTGAGGTATGCAAAGGAGAAAGGGGTTATGATATCGATTAACCCCGATGCCCACTCAGCAGATGGTTTTAACGATATCCTCTACGGCGTTGGCATTGCAAGAAAAGGCTGGCAGGAGAAGAAAGACATATTGAATGCAAAAAATTTAAATGATATAAAGGATACGCTCCACATTATGAAAAAACAAAAGGGGATATAATATTTTGGAAAAGAATATAGGCTCTATACTGGAGAGGCTAAAAAGGATGCACGGCGATGCAAGGATAGAGCTTATCTATTCTAACCCCCTTGAGCTTACCATAAGCACCATACTTTCTGCCCAATGTACAGACGAGAGGGTAAACAGACTGACAAGAACCCTTTTTAAAAAATACAGAGACCTTGATGATTATATCAATGTCCCTATTGAGGAGCTTGAAGAGGATATAAAACCAACAGGCTTTTACAGAAACAAGGCAAAGGCAATAAAAAATGTCGCCCTTGAGATCAAGGAAAGGTTCAATGGTCAGATTCCCGATGATATAGATAAATTTTCCACAATAAAAGGTATAGGCAGAAAATCTGCAAACCTTATCGTTGGCGTGGCGTTTAAAAAGCCTGCTATCATAGTCGATACCCATGTCATAAGGGTATCAAATAGGATAGGGCTTACAAAGAGTAAAGACCCTGAAAAGATTGAAAGGGAGCTAAGACAGATTGTCCATGAAAGGGACTATACAGATTTTTCACTTTTGCTTACCCTTCACGGCAGATACATCTGTAAGGCAAGAAAACCGACTTGCGAGGGATGCTTGTTGAAGGAGGATTGCGATTACTTCAAAGGAGGAGACGATGGCGTTTGAAAAAGAGGGACTCACGGATGCAGAAATAAAAACACTTAAGGGGTTATCAAGGCTTGCAAAGGCCGATATATTAACCATGACAACGCTTGCTGGTTCAGGGCATCCAGGGGGGTCCATATCATCCCTTGATATCTATCTTGTTTTATTTTCATTTGCTGAGCTGCATAATGAGCCAAGAGACAGGTTTGTTATAAGCCATGGACACACATCCCCTGGTGTCTATTCAGCCCTTGCAAGGCTTGGATACCTTCCTGTTGATGAGGTTATTGCATTCTTCAGAAAAGGGGGCAGTCCCTTTGAGGGTCATGTGGTAAGGGGTATCCCTTTTATAGACTGGTCAACAGGTAATCTTGGCCAGGGTTTGTCAGCAGGGTGTGGTTTTGCCGTGGCATCGAGGGTTAAAAAGCAGGGTTCTCATGTATATGTTCCAATGGGTGACGGCGAACAGCAAAAGGGACAGATAGGAGAGGCAAGAAGATTTGCAAAAAAATACGGCCTTAATAACATCACAGTTATAATCGACTACAACAACCTTCAGATAAGCGGGGGCATCAATTATGTCATGCCCCAGAATATTGCAGAAAATTTTCTCTCCGATGGATGGGATGTTATAGAGATAAACGGCCATGACTATAATGAGATTTATATGGCCCTTAAAAAGGCAAGGGGGGGCAAAAACCCGATATGTATACTTGCAAGGACAGTAATGGGTAATGGCATAGGTTTTATGGAGCATAAGGAAAAATACCATGGAAGTCCCTTGAGCCTAAACGAATACAAAGAGGCAATATCCATCCTTGGGGTAGAAGATAGGCTTGATTTTTATAGGGAGATGAGAAAGGGCACATGGGGTTTTGCACCTTCAAAGGTAATAGGGGAAGATCTGGGGATTAAAACAGGAAAATCAAAGACATACGCAAAGGATAATAAGCTTGATAATCGAACAGCCTTTGGTAATGCATTAAAGGATATGGCGGATTTGAATATCCCTGAAGGCAGACCCATCTGCGTCTTTGACTGCGACCTGTCAAGCTCTGTAAAGACAAATGACTTTGCAAAGGCGTATCCAGACTATTTCTTCCAGGGGGGTATACAGGAGCATAATACAGCCACCATTGCAGGGGCAGTATCAACTACTGGTATATTAACCTTTTTTGCAGACTTTGGGGTATTTGGCATAGATGAGACCTATAATCAGCAGAGATTAAATGATATAAACAACACAAACCTAAAACTTATATTAACACATCTTGGTCTGGATGTGGGTCAGGATGGAAAGACCCATCAGTGCACTGATTATATAGGCTTATCCCGTAGCCTCTATCATTTCAGGACAATAATCCCTTGTGATCCCAATCAGGTAGATAAGGCAACAAGATTCATAGTAAAGACAAAGGGAAATTTTATTCTGGGAACAGGCAGGTCCCGCTGGGATGTGATACTAAAAGAAGACGGTAGTATCTTCTTTGATGAGGGATATGAATTTATTTACGGAAGGATGGACATAATAAAAAATGGCACTGACGGTGCCATAATAACCTATGGCGGTATGGTGCAGAAGGCAATACAGATAAGGGAGAGACTCCTCAAAAAAAATAGGACCATGATGATAATAAACATGCCCTGTGTAAATGAGATAGATGAGGAGGTAATGAAAAGGGTAATAAACCTGCCGTGTATATTTACCTATGAAGACCACAACATAAGAACAGGCATTGCCCCTTATATAGCACAGTATCTTGTTAAAAAGGGATATAAAGGCAAATTTGAATCCTTTGGTGTGAAAAACTATGGTGTCTCTGGTGATTCAGAGGAGGCATATCAATCTGAAGGTCTTGATGTGGAGACAATGGAGAGGGCCATCCTTGATATATTTTGAAAAACCTTTATATGTGTATTAGCTCGTATTAGGTCCAAAATATGGAACAGCAAACATTGTTTGAAATAAAAAATAAGGAATTAATGGATTTGAAAGAGGCCAGTGGATGGGCATCTCAATATTTAGGTCGAAAGGTTACTATTTCAAATATTGCCTATCTACTTCAATATGGACGAATAAAAAGATATGATGACAATGGCAATTCTCTTGTAAGCATAATAGAATTAAAAGAATACTATGATTCTTCTTCTAAAGAAAAAGAATGGAAAAAATTGTTAGGGGATGATATTGATTGGCACCT
>JAGPMK010000032.1 GCA_018052995.1 Syntrophorhabdales bacterium
AGGTGCAGAGCGCACATCTACAACTGCCGTAATGTTATGTCTCTTTAATAGGTTGATAAAATCCTCGATGGAATGATTTGAATGCCCGATTGTGTAGATAGCCTCTGTCTCTTGCATAGCTTAATTAGCCTGGTCGGTTTTTACCTGCAATGAAGCTCTCTGCATCCTTTATCCGTATCTCACCAGATAGGAGCCTGGGGAGGAGGGTGTCGCGGATTGAAGCGAGGGTACGGGATTCGAGAATATTCATTATGATTCGTTCAACGAACGACTTTATTCGTCTATTAAATATTTTTACTACGTCCTCTGGTGGCAATACTATTTTGTAGCGTACCATATCATCCCAATTAGTGCGTGGCATCTTTGTGCCTGAAGACGTAGTATCAGTATATTTGACAAATTCATCACTAAAAACATAACATAAAACAATACCAAACCATCTCTGTTCTTTAGGCACTATAACGAGAATGTCAGTGGAACAAACGCCATCAACTGGCGCAATCCCGACTTTATGAAAATATGGGCGGAGTTTTCCGAAAAGAATCTCCCCTTGCTTAAATTCGAATTTATTACTTTGAATATCTCTGGCTTTACCCCATTCTGCGAGTGTGATGCAATGGCGTGGCATATGTTCCAGTCCGATATAAGCTGTATCGTTCTCTATCTGATTAGGTTGAACACTACGGCGCGGGTTATGTGCAATGTCACCCAATGTGCCTATCTCCCATCCCACCGGAATCTTCCCCAGCGGGGAGTCCTGCATGCCCTGTTCGCGGAAGGGTTCAAAGTCCACAAACCAGTTCTTGAAAAGCGCCTGTGCCATGGCTTCCAGCGTCTGGTTCATGCGGCGGTTAAGCTCTATCTTGTCATCCAGCGTGCCCAGGATGTTGGCAATGGCCCGCTGTTCAGGGAGGGGAGGAAGTTCTATCTCAACCTTTAACAATTCAGATTGCCTTATTCCTTGTGCGGTTGTTCCGGTGGCTCTCGAATTTAAACGTTGTCGCACAGGCTGAGAACAAAGAACATAAAAGAGAAACCGTGGAACCAGCACTTTAGAATCTGCACGCAAAGCGAAGAGGCGTTGACCAAGGCAAAAATTCGATTCGCGTAGATAGGCCACCTCACCAAGAGGCCCCTCAGAGGTAAGTAAAACATCGCTTGGCTCCAGTTTGTCAGGCATCCACCTGTCATACATTTCTTTTGTAATATATCTGATATCCGAATTGATTTGTAACTGCTTGTTTTGAATATTTTTTGCAGAAATGACTGGTATACCTTGAGTACAAAAGTCTCCACCGAGTTTTTTGGGCGTTAATCCCCGATGGTCAATTATTTTAGTTAGAATACCCCCTAAAGGAGCTGTCTTCCACTCACTCCCCATACCACAACACCTTTAGATTCTTTCTTATCTCGGCCTCCAGCCTTGCCGATTCCTTAAACTGCTCCTCCAGTTGGGCCGTCAGGCGCGCCATCTTCTGTTCAAACGGCTCGCCGTCGTCTTCTGTTTCTTCTGCGCCCACGTAGCGCCCCGGCGTCAGCACATAGCCGTGGGCGGCTATCTCCTCAGTGGTGGCGGATCTGCAGAACCCGGGAATATCCTTGTATTCGCCTGCGCCTGCCTCACCCCTCCAGGCATGGTATGTTCTTGCAATGCGGCCTATCTCCTCATCGCCTAGCTCACGGTGCACACGGTCCACCATGTAGCCCATCTTGCGGGCGTCAATAAAGAGGGTCTGGCGGCGGCGGTCGCGGAATTTGCTGTTGCCTTTATCCCTTGCCAGAAACCAGAGGCAGGCCGGTATCTGGGAGCCATAGAAGAGTTGGGCAGGTAAGGCAATCATACAGTCTACAAGGTCAGCCTCTATGATGTTTTTGCGGATTTCACCCTCACCGGATTGATTGGAGGACATAGAGCCATTAGCCAGCACAAAGCCTGCAATGCCGGTAGGCGAAAGGTGATGAATTATGTGCTGTACCCAGGCATAGTTGGCATTGCCTACAGGTGGGACACCATATCTCCAGCGGACATCATCGCGCAGGCGCTCACCACCCCAGTCACTCATATTAAAGGGGGGATTGGCGAGGATGAAGTCTGCCTTTAGGTCTTTGTGGAGGTCATTGTGGAAGCTATCGGCATGGTGGGGTCCTAGGTCTGCCTCGATACCACGGATTGCCAGGTTCATCTTGGCAAGGCGCCAGGTGGTGGGGTTGGACTCCTGCCCATAGATAGAGATATCACCGATACGCCCACCGTGCTGGCAGATAAACTCCTCACTCTGGACAAACATTCCCGCCGAGCCGCAGCAGGGGTCATAGACACGTCCTTTGAATGGCTCTATCATCTCTACCAGCAACCGGACAATACATCGTGGGGTGTAGAACTCCCCGCCCTTTTTACCCTCAGCGCTGGCAAACATACCAAGGAAGTATTCATACACCCTGCCTAATATATCCTTGGAGCGGCTCTCTTTGTCTCCTAATCCTATGGTGCCGATAAGGTCTATCAACTCACCGAGCCTCTGTTTGTCTAAGGTGGGACGGGCATAGTCCTTGGGTAGGACACCCTTTAAGGAAGGGTTATCCCGCTCAATGGCATCCATGGCATCATCGATTAACTTACCGATGGTGGGTTGTCTGGCATTTGCCTGGAGGTGGGACCATCGTGCCTTCTTGGGCACCCAGAAGATGTTCTCTGCCCGGTATTCATCACGGTCCTCAAGGACCTCATACCGTGCCTCAGGTTCTTTTATGAAGTAATCACTGGCGGGGTCTCTGGTAAGGGACTCTAACTGTTCATGTCGTTCCTGAAAGGCATCAGAGATGTATTTGAGAAAGATAAGCCCAAGGACTACGTGTTTGTATTCAGCGGCATCCATGTGTCCCCGGAGCTTATCAGCCGCCTGCCACAGCTTCTCCTCAAAACCAAGATTAGCACCATTGGACCTCTGGGGTTTGCGACCCTTTGTGGTTCTTATTGCCATATTATGCCCCTAATGGTTGTGAAGCCTTTATTCCCCTTTCTTACCACGGCGTGACCTGTTGTAGGTTGAGGAGAACCTTGCCAGCCCCTCTTTATGAATCAGCCACATATTGTGCACCTTCATGATGTTGCTGGGATTCGGCCTTCGCTGCACAGGCGTTTGACTGTCTCCCGGTGAATGCCTAAGGTTTTAATGGTAGCATTGTGGTTATTATAAATCAAGATTATATATTCGTCCATTACAGATGAGACAAAACCAAGGGTATTTATCAATTATGTCATTATTTATGGAGTTTTTGTCCTAATGATTGATGCAGGATAGGGCATCATAAGTTGATGGTCTTAAAACTGAAATTTGCCTAATTTATTAAAAAACATAGTAAAATCAGCAAGTCCTCTATTCAGTAAGGTTGCGTCTCGCAAGTTGATTCTGGTCAATCCTAACTTGGCATAGGCCGAACACTTTTTTAAATTTGAGGGAGTAGGTTGAGGATTAAAAAAGAGGTGTTCAAATAAAATCGGATTTAGTGTTCGAGGTGATGGGGGATGGACCAATCCCCTATATCAGGGATGCAAGATTCAAGAAGGAATTTATTTTTAGCGATAATTACTGTATGGTATCTAATCATCTGGATGAAGATAGGATTTCATATATCCAAGCATAAGGGTTTTGATGCAGCGCTTAGGTATGCAAAAAGGCTTGGCTGCGATGTTGTGCAGATATTTTTAAAAAATCCGAGGTCATGGACAGAAAAGAGTTTTAAGACTGAAGAGATAGAGGCATTCAAAAGGCTATCAAATAAGATCCCTGTCTTTGCCCACCTCTCCTATCTACCAAACCTTGCGAGGATAGACATAGACGAAAGAAACATAAAGGGATTTCTACACGAGGCCACACTCTGCAGAGAACTTGGCATCAGGGCGATGGTGGTCCATTGCGGCTCCAGAGAGGATAGAACAGAGGGTATAAAAATGGTAGCTACTGCCATCAATGAAGTCATAAAGGTATCTGATATCTTAATCCTTATAGAGAATTCATCAGGTCAGGGAAATAGTATAGGTAAAGACATATCTGAACTTTTAAAGATATATGCATTGATTGCAAGAAAGGGGTATGTCTCTTTATGCCTGGATACAGCACATATATTTCAGGCAGGTTATGATATCCGTATAAAAAAGGTCTGGGATAATTTAATAACAGAGATAGATATGCTCTTTGGCAAAGAGAAGATAGGGCTTATTCACCTGAATGATTCAAAGACAGGGTTAGGCACAAGGATAGACAGACACTGGCATATCGGTAGAGGTCAGATAGGTCTTTTTGCCTTCAGAGAGATCCTTAACGATAAAAGGATTGCCCATATTCCCTGCATTATGGAGACCCCTGATATGGGCAAGATGGATAAGGAGAATATGAAGACCGTAAGGTCTTTGATTTCTCCTCTTATATCGGGTTCTTTAAGAGAAAGATAAGAGAAGGACCTCATCCATGAATTAGCTATCTCAGATGGTTGACTATTTTAACCAAATAAACTATTATAGCTATCAGGAGGTGGATACGATGAAATCACTGAGCCTTGCAGAGGCAAAAGCAAAATTATCAGAGGTCGTGAATATTGCTGAACATCATAAAGAAAGAATACTTATAGAGAAGAGAAATAAACCGGCAGCTATTGTAATGGGATATGAAGATTATAAAAAGCTTGAGGCCCTTGAAGATATTTATGAATCAAAACTTCTTGAAGAGGCTGTAAAGACAGAAAAATTCTATACACTTGAAGAGGTGGCGAAGAAGGTGGGCATTGAGTTATAGATTAGAATTTTCTGAAAGTGCCCTATCACGACTTGAGTTGCTCGGCGGTTCTGATGATAAGCAATTAAGGCATGTTATTTTAAAGACCCTTTCTTTGAGAAGTAATCCTTTTCCTCAAGATACAAAAAAACTGGTTAATTTCAATTATCAGGGATTAGCAGGATATAGGGTTAATCAGGGCGAATATAGAATAATCTACGCTGTGGATGAAGCAAACAAAAAGGTGTTAATAGGAGCCATTATCAATAGAAATGAAGATTATAAAAGGACAGTAAAAAAATGAATACAGGTCTAACGTTTATAACAAACGGAAAAAACGAAAGTCTTCTCAATAGGTTCAATGTCCTCATAAGGGATACAGAGTTTTTTGATGTTCTTGTTGGCTATTTTTATACCAGCGGTTTTTATGCCCTTTATAGGTCCTTAGAAAATACACAGAAGAACGGATCCTTATCGGAATCGGCACGAATAAGACAATGGTTGACCTTATTCATAAGCCTCGCCAACATCAACAACAGGTTCTTCAGTTTTCTCACGCATAGATGGCATATGAACTCTATGGATTAACAGAGGTTGTTGAGATAGGGATGACTATATACAATAACAGATAGAGCGCATGGATACCATACCTGAATCAAAGAAACCCAAGGCATCAAAGATTACTGCCTTTGACCTTATAAGGGCAGCATCCACTATCATAGTCTTTGGCATCCCTCTTATAGTTGGCACTACAACTATACTTGGGTATGGGATATACAAGGCATATAAGAGGTTAAAGGGATAAAAGGCCTACCATGAAACTCTATTTCGCCCATCCCTGTTTCAATGATAGACAGAAGAGGTTTAAAACCGAGTTTCTCAAGAGATTCTCTGCTATAACTGATAGAAACAGCATTACCATTATAGACCCTTTTGACTATACCCCAAATATAGAAGAGGATATAAAAGTGAAGTTAAAAACAGCAAAAGAGGTTAAGGTTGAATGTATAAGGCTCTTAGAGGAGTGTGACATTATTGTTGCCCTTATTGATGATAATGATACAGGGGTTGCCTTTGAAGCAGGCTATGCCCATGCTATAAATAAAGCTATTATACTTATCTCTGAGAGGGCCTGTTCAACTGCCAATGCCATGCTAATAGGCGCAGCAATGGCAATGATTGATAATATCCTTGAAGAAAGACAGATGAGAAGGCTTGTAGATTTGGTATTGGATGCAGATTGACACCCCTCATGCCTTGAAGGAGATGGAAATGTCAACTAAGTCATGGGAGAGGATAAGCCCTATCTATGAGGATAAGCCCCTGTTAATCCTTGTAAGGCAGCAAGGAATAGACCTCTTACCCCCACCCAACGTATTATCAACAGATTCATCAGTTCCTTAAGATATAAGGTAGAGCAAACCATAGGGACATTAAAGCGTGCTTACCACTTTATACGTATAAGATATAAGGGGCTTGCAAAGGGGGATATGACAGTAAGCTTTTGTGGAATAAGGGGAAAGGAATAGAAAAATAGGCAAGAGAGGGTAAAAAAGAGAACCACATGGATATAAAATAACACATAATCAGGCTCACTACCTATGATACCTATGATACAAAGGGTATAAAAATGTCTATGGAGGGGAAAATCTAAGGGTTAGGGGTTATGCAAAAGGTCTTTACAGGTTAATTAAATAAAATTGGACAGCCATATTATATCAGATTAGCAAAGGCAGGGATAAACCACGGGGTGGGTTGAAATTGCACGACAGGCATTACAAATATTGCTGGAACATGAAAATGCATTAAATATCCCAATCAATTGAAGGGAGAGAAATCGTAACCTATTTAAAATAATATGAATTTTTTTAGAAAAACGTTAGAATAATCAAATTCAATCTTTGTTTCTTATATTCAAGTTTAGCATAGTGAACCGTAAAGTTAAATAAATTTTACTTGACAAACGGGATAGTAATTTGTTTAATAACGTAAACTTTTTGTAGGCTTATAGTGTTATTATGAAAATTGACGGTGCAAGCATAGGTGAGCGGATTAAGATGTTAAGACAGGCTAAATCACTTACACAGGAAGAGCTTGCCATAAGGGCAGGACTGACAAAAGGTTTTATCTCACAGATAGAGAGAAACCTAACCTCTTTATCTGTGGAGAGCCTGTTGGGTATCCTTGATGCCCTTGATGAAAAACCGTCAACCTTTTTTGGTGGCGCCCTTGATGAAAAGATTGTCTTTAAATTGAAAGATAGGGTGGATCTTGAGATGGATAATGTAAAGGCATTTCAGATCCTTGTCCCTGCTGCACAGAATAGACAGATGGACCCTGCTCTTCTGGAATTAAATGCCCAGGAGAAGACCCCGGAGGAGGAGCCTCACGAGGGAGAGGAATTCGGGTTTGTGCTAAGCGGCAGTATTGAACTTGTTTTAGGAGGAAAGGCCTATAAACTGAAAAAAGGAGAATGTTTTTATTTCAGGGCAACAAAAAAACACTATATAGCAAATAAGAGAAAGAACAAGTCATATGTCTTATGGGTATCCTCGCCCCCTAATTTTTAATGTGGGCGATATTGTAATTGTTGAGGATAATAGGCCCTGAAGAAAATGGAAGAAGCACCTGGGCCTGGCCTTAAGGTGAACATGAATGACATTTTAGTAGATATTAAAGAGCTTGGGAGGTGGATAAAGTGATTATAAAGACACCCACAAAATTTTTTCTTGTTAGTGGTTTTTCCGAAGGATATTCATTACTTAATGCCTTCGACGGTGCCCTTATAGCATCCGGTGTTGGTGATACAAACCTGGTAAAAATGAGCAGCATACTTCCTCCTGGCTGTATAAAGATAGATCCATCTATAGCCCCCCTACCCCAGGGCGCCCTTGTGCCTGTGGCTTATGCATCCCGCAGCAGTGACATGCCTGGCGATGTTATATCTGCTGCTGTAGCCATAGGCATACCAAAAGACGAAAAGAACGCTGGACTCATTATGGAATATTCTGCAAATGACGATGAGGATGTGGTGGTAGCTCAGGTAAAGAGAATGGTGGAAGAGGGTATGAAGCTGAGGGATAGACCTATTAAAGAGATAGTGGCTAAATCAGCAACCCATAAAGTTATAAGCATTGGTGCTGTTTTTGCCGGTGTGGTCCTTTGGGATTAATCTGCAGCACTCATATAAAAAACTTCATTACAAATGTTTAGGTAATCCCTTTTTTTGAGGATACAATTGTATGAAAACAGTGCTTCATGACAGATATTTGGGGTCAAAGGATCTTACAGCAGATACCAGTATTGTTTTGTTTGGATGCCCCCTTGATGTAACCTCATCGTTTCGAGGGGGGACAAGATTTGCCCCTGACAGCATAAGAAAGGCATCCTGGACCCTTGAGACATATAGTCCTTATCTGAGACTGGATCTCGATGACCTGGTGTTTAATGATGCCGGCAATCTTGAGCTGCCACAGGCTAATCTTTTGTATGCCATGAAAACAATTGAGGAGGTAGTATCAGAGATTATCAGAGATAACATGCAGTTTTTAGTCCTGGGTGGCGAACACCTTCTGACATACCCTATCATAAAGACCTTAAAAGATATCTACAGGAACCTAAAGGTTGTTCATTTTGATGCCCACTGCGACCTGAGGGATGAGTATGAGGGAGAAAGGCTATCCCATGCAACAGCGATAAAAAGGATTAAGGAGCTGGGTGTACTAGATATATATCAGATAGGCATAAGATCAGGGACAAAACAAGAATTCAAGGAGGCCAACATAGTAGATAACCCTGAGGGCCTTGCCTCTTTTATTAAAAAAGATGACCCTGTGTATCTCACATTTGATATGGATGTATTTGACCCATCACTGGTTCCAGGGGTTACAACCCCAGAGCCAGGGGGGATTATGTTTGATGAATTTATAAATTATGTATACGTTATGGCAGATATGAATATTGTGGGTGCTGATATTGTTGAGCTAGCGCCTGATTATGATATCTCCTTTGTATCCTCTATATGTGCTGCAAAGGTGACAAGGGAGATAATAATGCTTTTATCCTGCCAAAAGACCCCCGAAAAAGATCCCGGATGTCTGGATGTATCACATCTCTAAGCACATGATGATTATGCTATGGCAGGATGAATTTTGCGTTATTACTGAATATTACAGGTGTTTTGACAGGGGTTTAACACCCTTATGAACTTTTAAGGGGGAACAATATGGTTACCAATAATAAAAGGATAATGATTATAGGGGCAGGAGGTGTTGCTACTGTGGCAGCCCATAAATGCGCCCAGATTCCAGATGTGTTTGAGGAGATAATAATTGCAAGTAAAACTTTTTCTAAGTGTGAGGCAATAAAAAGGGATATAAAACAGAGATATGGGAGGGATATAGTTACAGCCCAGGTGGATGCAGATAATGTTCCAGAGCTTACAAGGCTCATAGAAAGATATCAACCCTTTCTTGTCCTCAACCTTGCCTTGCCATATCAGGACCTTCATATAATGGATGCATGCCTTGCTGCCGGTGTGCATTATATAGATACAGCAAACTATGAACCCCCTGATGAGGCGCACTTTGAATACAGTTGGCAGTGGGCTTACAATGACAGATTCAAAGAAAAGGGGATCATAGCTGTCCTTGGCTCAGGGTTTGACCCTGGTGTTACAAATGTGTTTGCCGCCTATAGCCAGAGGCACCTCTTCGACGAGATCCATTATCTTGATATACTTGACTGTAATGCCGGCGACCATGGACATCCCTTTGCTACAAATTTCAATCCTGAGATAAACATCAGGGAGGTTACCCAGAAGGTCAGGCACTGGGAAAAGGGAAGGTGGATAGAGACACCCCCGATAATAGAAGACAGGAGCATCCATTTTACCTTTGATTATCCTATAGTAGGAAAAAGGGAAAGCTATCTGCTCTACCATGAAGAACTGGAGTCTCTTGTCCTCAATATAAAGGGCATCAAAAGGGCAAGATTCTGGATGACCTTCTCAGAAAATTACCTAAATCATCTAAGGGTTCTAAAAAATGTTGGTATGACCCGGATAGACGAGGTAGACTATGAGGGCACAAGGGTTGTCCCGATAAGGTTTCTCAAGGCACTTCTTCCAGAGCCATCCTCTCTCGGGACCAGATATAAGGGCAAGACTGTTATAGGGAATATCATGACAGGCGTTAAAGATGGCAAGACTATTACGAGATATATATACAATGTTTGTGACCACGAGGAGGCATTCAGAGAGACAGGAACTCAGGCTATAGCTTACACAACAGGGGTTCCTGCAATGATTGGTGCCATGATGGTATCTACGGGTATATGGCAGGGGGCTGGTGTGTTTAATATAGAGCAGCTTGACCCTGACAGGTTTATGGATGCCCTGAACAGATATGGGCTTCCATGGCAGGTGGTTGAGTGTGAGCCCCTGCCAGATATTTTTTAAAAAGGAATAAATGGATTTTCGTATAAAAAACAATATCATAGAGGGCATTATCAAAAAGGACCTGGATATAGTATACACATACCATAATCTACCTGATAATGAGCGCTTAAATTTACTTAAAAATCTTGATAAAAAGTCTTTAAGACAGCTAACTCAATTAATAAAAAAGGCAAAAAAAAGAAGATTCAAGGAGCATCACAGGGGGCTTAAGAAGATTGCCAATGAAGATATCAAAACACCTGTCTATGTCATAGATGAGTCCCTTATAGAGGAGAATATGAGGGTTCTTAGATATGTGAAGGATAGGACAGGCTGTAAGATCCTCCATGCCCTGAAGGCGTATGCATCCTTTGCTACCTTCCCTGTAATGAGTACCTATCTTGACGGGACATGCGCAAGCGGTCTGAATGAGGCACGGCTCGGACGGGAAAAGTTTGGAAAAGAGGTGCATACATTTGCAGCAGCATATAGAGAGGATGAGATAAAAAGGATCATGAGGTACTCAGATGTAATTATATTCAATTCATTTTACCAGCTTGAGAGATATTCTAAAACTGCAAAAAGGTCTGGAAGGGAGATAGGCCTAAGGGTTAATCCTGGATATGGAGAGGCGGTCGCAGAGATTTATAACCCCTGCGCACCATGTTCAAGGCTTGGTGTAATCTATGATATATTTAAAGAGAAAATTTCAGGGCATAAAGAAGAGATAGATGGACTTCACTTTCACGTAATGTGTCAGCAGAATGCCGATGTCCTGGAAAAGGTTTTAATATCCTTTGAAAGACTCTACGGTGGATATATAAAAGGGTTAAAATGGGTAAATTTTGGGGGTGGCCATCACATAACAAGGGATGATTATGACCTGGAATTGCTCATAAGGCTCATAAATGACTTCAAGTGCAGATACCCCGTTCAGGTATATCTTGAGCCAGGAGAGGCATGTGTTTTAAACGCTGGGGTTTTAATGGCCTCGGTCCTTGATATTGTGAAAAATGAAATGGATATTGCTATTATAGATGCCTCTGCTGAGACGCATATGCCCGATGTCTTGCTTATGCCATATAGACCATATATTATTGGCTCTGCAAGGGCAGGCGAGAAAAGATACGTCTACAGGATCGCTGGCCCAAGTTGCCTTGCCGGGGATGTGGTAGGAGATTATTCCTTTGGTAGACCCCTTAAGATAGGGGATAGGATTGTTTTTACCGACATGGCGCTATATAGTATAGTAAAAAACACAACATTTAATGGCATAAACCTTCCTGACATCGCGGTTATGAAAAGGACAGGGGGGTTAGAGGTGATAAAAAGTTTCGGATACAGAGAGTATGTGTCACGGCTGTCGTGATTTTGTTTTTTCTTTAAGATAACCCTTCAGGAATACGAGGTTTTCCTCAGTAAACCCCTTCCAGCAAAAGGGAAAGAGGGCATTATTCTGGTATAGAGGTTCTTCTGTTACAGGGTATCGGGCAAAACCGCTGTATTTTTCATAAAGCCTTGTGTGTGGTATGGGTGTATATTCTGCAATATGTGGCGTTACCCCGAGGTCACAAAGATAATCTATGGCATCTTTTACATCGGTCCACTTTTGAAAAGGCAGTCCTGCAAGAACATAGACGCCTATGGTATCTGATTTAAAACCCGCCTTCAATAGACACCTGATAGCCCTTTCAAAGCCTGCCCTATTCACCTTGTTGCCTGTTTTTCTTTGTGTCTCTGGGTTAATGGTTTCAAGCCCTATCCTTATCTCTTTAAACCCTGAACAAAGGAGAAGACCTGCTATCTCCTCATCAATCAGGGCGGCATTCATGGCATTGGGGTTATAGATATCTAGTTTAAAGGGCAGATCCCCAATACCTTTTAATATGGGTATGGCATGATTTGTTTTATCATAAAGAAAGTTGTCATCATACAAGACAAGCCTCTTTACATTGAATTCATGCCAGTGAAGAATCTCGTCCAGGACATGCCCTGGTTTTCTTCTTATGATCCGGGGATACATAAAGGGTGTTGAACAATAGGCACACCTGTATATACAACCAAATGATGTAAGGATAGGGACAAAATAAGGTGAACCGTAGAGGTCAAAGCAGGGATAGGGAAGAATATCAGATCCATAGAATCTGGTTCTGTATCTAAGTTTTATAGAAAGGTGTTTTTCTATGAAATCATAGAATACATCTATCTCATTATTCCTTACTATAAGGTCAGCATCGGCCATGTGAATAGCAGCATGCCCATAACACAGCGTTGGGTAAATACCCCCTATGATGATCTTTGATTCAGGAAAGGCGGTCCTTACTACCCTAAGGACCTCTTTTGTCCCTGTATACCAGTAAGTCATTATAGAGGTAATAAGTATAATATCAGGCCTATGAACATGCTCAAGTTTTTTTATTAGCCCTGATTCTGATATGCCATACCTTTTGAGCCTTTTTCTTATGCCGTCAAATGTTTGCAATGGTGTCTTAATTTTTTCTTTTATAAAAGGCGCCCTGCCATCTTCTTTTCTTTTTTCCTCTACTATTTCAAGACAATCTATAAGGGAGAGATGGAAATCATTTTTTCTTAAAACAGCACCCATGTAAAGCAGCCCCAGTGGCGCAGACCAAAAACTATATGCTGAAAAATCATATATGTAGGGGTTTATCAAAAGTGCCGATAAAGTTTCACGTGAAACCTTCATCCTACCTCATTGCCCTTTTCTTGGTGAACCACCTTGTAGTAATAAGCCCAAAGATAAAACCGCCTATATGGGCATACCAGGCAACACCATCGGTGTGGGAATATAATATCTGGATAAAGAACCAGATGGTCAGAAATAGAACAGCTGGAAGTTGCACAAATTTTATAAATACAATAATTATAAGCATGGTTACAATCTTAGCCCTGGGAAAGAGAATAAGATATGCCCCGAGTATACCGGATACAGCCCCGCTAGCACCAATCATAGGAATCTTTGATTGGGGGTCATATAATAGCTGAAATATTGCAGCTGTTATGCCTGAGAGAAGATAAAATAAAAAAAATCTTTTCCTGCCGAGGCTGTCCTCAACTGACTTACCGAATATAAACATATAGAGCATATTCCCACCAATATGAGGGATACCTCCATGGAGGAACATGGATGTAAAGATAGTCATTACATTATAGGGGATCAGGCCATGATTCGATGAAAGGGAGACCCAGAAGTCGTAGGGCATAAGACCATAGTATTTAAAAATAAATTCATTTTCTGAAGGCGTTAATGTAAACCGCTGCCATAAAAAAATTAAAATATTTACAAAGATAATACATGTTGTTATAATTGGAAAGGTGCGTGTCTTTAAGTTGTCCTTTAAAGGTATCATTCATGTATTCTTACCATGAGCGCTCATGTAAGTCAAAAAAACTCAAAACAGGGAGCAATATATGCCTGAATTAAGAAAAGACCCTATTATTGACAGATGGGTCATAATCTCTACTGAAAGAGGTAAAAGGCCTGTTTTTTTCATAGAAGAAAAATCCCCTTTTAAAGAAGGGGTATGCCCCTTGTGTCCAGGAAATGAATATATGACGCCCCCTGAGATTTTTGCCATCAGGCAGGGCAATCCCCCCCTCAGCGGTTCTAACTGGAGACTCAGGGTGGTGCCAAATAAATTTCCTGCCCTAAGGATCGAGGGTAACCTTGATAAGGAGGGCATTGGGCTTTATGATAAGATGAATGGCATAGGTGCCCATGAGGTAATTATTGAGACACCTGTCCATGGAGAGACAATATCAGATATGGATATAGGTTCCATCCAGAATATTTTTTTGGCTTATAGAGAGAGATCCATTGATCTATCAAGGGATAAAAGATTTAGGTATATCATGATATTTAAAAACCATGGTTCTGTTGCCGGTGCATCCCTTGACCACTCCCACTCACAGCTTATTGCCCTTCCAATAGTCCCCCGGAGGGTCTCTGAAGAGATTAACGGTAGCCTGAATTATTATAGATATAAGGACAGATGCGTATTTTGTGATGTGATTGCCCAGGAGACAGAAGACGATGTCAGGGTTGTTTACGAGAATGAACTTTTTATAGCACTTTCACCTTTTGCATCGAGGTTTCCTTTTGAACTGTGGGTATTGCCAAAAAGCCATGAATCCAGCTTTATTATGCACAGGCAGGCAGACAGTTATTTTTTCTTGTCTCAGATCATCTCTGTGGTCATGAAAAAATATGTAAAGCTTCTGAATGCCCCACCGTACAACTATATGATTCACACAGCAGCAGTAGGTGATAGCGATCTCCCACACTACCACTGGCATCTTGAGATAATACCAAGATTGACAAAAATGGCAGGTTTTGAGTGGGGAACTGGTTTTTATATAAATCCTACACCACCAGAAGAGGCAACAGTATATCTGAAAGAGACAAATATTTAGGGAGTGAAGATGAAGGTCTTAATTGCATCACCGGAGGTTTATCCTTTTGTAAAAACAGGTGGACTTGCTGATGTAACAGGGGCTCTGCCAAAGGCTTTAAAAAAGCTCGGTATAGATGTCCGCGTTATTCTTCCAAAACACAAAGGCATAGATGAACAGAGATTTCCCTTACGATACAAAAACTATAAGATATCATGCCCTATTTCCGTGGTCTATGTGGATGGGGAGATAGTGGAAAGCGAATATGATGGCGTAACAGCATACCTTGTGGAACAAGAGGATTATTATAATAGGGATTATCTATATAGCACCCCTGATGGTGATTATCAGGATAATGCTGTTAGGTTTATATTTTTTTCAAAGAGTATTCTTGAGGCTATTAAGGTAACAGGATATATCCCAGATGTCCTGCACTGCAATGACTGGGAGACAGCCATGGTGCCTGTTTTTCTAAGAACCCTGTATAAAGATGACCCTGCTTTAAGAGATATAGCAACGCTCCTTACAATACACAATATGGGTTATCAGGGCATATTCTGGCATTATGACATGCATCTTCTTAATATAGGCTGGGAGTATTTTACGCCAGATTATCTTGAATTTTTCGGTAATATCAATTTTTTAAAGGGTGGCATAGTATTTTCAGATATTATTAATACAGTGAGCAAAAGATACAGCGAGGAGATCCAGACACCTGAATTTGGTTATGGTCTTGATGGTGTTCTAAGGGCCAGAAAATCAGACCTCTATGGCATTATAAATGGTATTGATTATGAAGAGTGGAATCCAGAGAATGACAATCTCATACCAGCCAGATATAGTGCAGAGGATTTAAAAAATAAGCATGAATGTAAAAAAGCCCTTCTTAGAGAGTTTGAGTTACCGATTAGGGAAGGGGTGCCTCTTATAGCAACTATATCAAGGCTTGCAGATCAGAAGGGTTTTGACCTTATCGCCTCCTCTATAGGTGAAATGATTGGGTGTGGAACGCAATACATTATCCTTGGTACAGGCGAGAGAAAGTATCATGAGCTTTTTACAGAGTTTTCAAGGATATACTCGGGATCGTTTTCCATAAAAATTGTTTACGACAACAGGCTTGCCCATTTGATTGAGGCAGGGGCAGATATGTTTCTTATGCCGTCGAGATATGAACCGTGCGGATTAAACCAGCTATATAGCCTGAAATACGGAACAGTCCCTATTGTAAGGGGTGTAGGTGGTCTTGAGGATACAATAATTGATTACACAAAGGAACCAGAAAATGGCACAGGCTTCAAATTTTATGAATATACCAGCGAGGCGATGTTAGACGCAGTAAAAAGGGCAATGGTAGTCTATAGAAACAAGGTTGAGTGGGAGGCGCTCATAAAAAGGTGTATGAAAGAGGACTTTTCCTGGGAGAGGTCTGCAAGGGAGTATATTGAGCTATACAAAAAAGCTATTGCAAAGCATCGTTCCCCATGAATACAGTTGAATTATTAGGAGAAGTAATAGAGATAGCCCACTCTAATCTTGAAATAAATTCAAGAATATCCGCAATACTGAACATAATATCACAGAGGATGGGATTTGAAGAGGTGCTTGTCTTTAAATTAGAAAAGGACAAGAGGCTTACGTGCAGATATTTCAATCAAAAAAGCATGCTTTTTCCCTTACTGAAGAGATACAGATGCCATATAGGGGAGGGTATAGTAGGCAGTATAGCCCAAAAAAGAATCCCCCAATATTTTACCCATAAAGACATTCCGCCCCGACTTGGCTGTATTTTTTTTAACGACCTTGATGGGATATTAGATAGATACAGGTCCTTTGCCTTTGTCCCCCTTTCAGATGACAGCTATATATATGGTGTTATAGTAGCCATATCTGCTATGCACGAAAACCTTAGTGATAAGGAAAAGGTTCTTCTGTCTGTAATTGCAAGGGAGATAGGTGGACTTCTCAGGACGGATGACCTTATTATATCATCTAAAAAAAGAATCAGCGAACTGGTTGCACTATCTGAGCTAGGCAAGATCCTGACATCAAATGTGGACCCAGAGACAGCCTTAAAAAATATAGTGTTTATAATTGCAAAGGTATTAAATGCCTCTATGGCTACCATAAGGCTTAACAATTTTACATCACGAATGAATGAACAGCGATTTTCCTATGGGCAGACAGACCCTGAACTGGATGAGATGGTCAGCGAGTTAGAGATTAAGGCAATGAGGTCCGGAAGGTTTGCTGATTTTACCAGCGAGGCATTCGAGGATGACAAGGGCATTTCTCAGCGCTATCTCTGTAGCTGCCCTATCCTTACAAAAAATAAGGTAATAGGGTCCATCTCCATCGTTACATTAAGGACAGACCAGGGTTTTGACCTGAATTATAATATATCCTATCTCATAAATACAATAGCAGGTTATATCGCCAGCGGACTTGACAATATCATGCTTAACATAAAGCTAAAGGAGGTGGTAAAGGAACTTCATGATGCCCAAAAGAGGGTAATCGAACAGGAAAAATTAAAAAGTCTCGGCGAGATGGCAGCCAATATAGCCCATGAAATAAAAAATCCACTCGTTATAATAGGTGGGTTCACAAAAAGACTTGCTAAAAAGATTAATCTAAGCCAGACAGAGAATAAATATGTGGATATCATAGTAAAAGAGGTCAGTAGGCTTGAAAAAATTTTAAATGAGGTGCTCGACTATGTTAAGGATGCCCCTATTTCAATTGATTTGTGCGATGTTAATGCCTGCATAGACGAGATCCTCTATCTGTTTCTATCTGATTCAACATGGGAAAAGGTGAAAATAGTAAAGGATTATGACAGTGAGTTACCAGGTATTATATGTGATGTCCAGCAGATGAAGCAGGTCTTTATTAACATCCTTGTGAACTCCTACGAGGCAATGAAGGGTGAAGGGGAGATAACCATCAAGACGAGTAAGACAATACAGAACAGTAAACCACACATAAAGGTCTCCATAACCGATACAGGCGGTGGGATAGACCCTATGGCGATAGATAATATTTTTAACCCCTTCTTTACAACAAAAGAAAAGGGGACAGGCCTAGGGCTTGCTATATCTAATAAGATTGTTAAAAACATTAAAGGGTGGATTGAGGTTGAGAATATGGCCGGCAAGGGCGTGATATTCTCCATATATCTGCCCGTGGAAAATAATCATTCCAAAGAGGTGAAATCATGAAGGATATAAGGATACTCGTTGTAGATGATGAGGAAAATATACGAATTCTTTTTAAAGAAGAACTTGAGGAAGAGGGATACAGGATAGAGCTTGCATCAAATGGTTACGAGGCCATAGAAAAGGTTAGGCAGACACCCTTTGACCTTGTTGTCCTGGATATAAAGATGCCTGGCTTAGATGGTATCCAGACCCTCAATGAAATCAAGAAGATCAATAAGGATCAACATGTTATCCTCTGCTCTGCCTATGGTGAGTTTAAGCAGGATTTTTCAAGCTGGGTCTCTGATGCCTATGTTGTAAAGTCTGCTGATACAGAGGAGCTTAAAAATGCCATAAAGAACATACTCAAGCCCCAATAAGCTCAAGAGATTTTATTGTAAAAGCAGGTAAAAGATATGATGCATTTCTTTCTTAAAAAAGAGAGCAGGCTGGAATATTGTTTCAATGTAGAGGCATTGGCAGCGCTTACCCCAGAAGCAATTTTCATCTTAAAAAATATCCTGGCAGAGGGTTTTATCATAGAGAGTATTCAGGATAGGTCTTTTCTTAACCATGGGGCCTCAATCATCGAGCTAGGACCCAGGATGAACTTTGCAACTGCCTATTCAACCAATATTGTCTCCATATGTATGACATGCGGTATTGATAAGATTACCCGCATAGAACGCTCTAGACGATATCTTATTGAACAGGGAATCAATAGGGAGCAGTTCATAAAAGAGCATCATGACAGGATGACAGAGTGCCTTTATGACAGGCCCCTCGAGACCTTCGAGACCGGTGTTGTCCCAGAACCTGTCTATGAGATACCCCTTATGGAAAAGGGCATTGATGCGTTTTTAGAGGTGCCAGGTCTTGCTATGGATGAGTGGGACAGGAACCTCTACTATAATTATTTTGTAAAGGAAGAGGGTAGGAATCCAACAATAGTTGAGATAAGGGACCTTGATAATGCAAACAGCGAGCATTCAAGGCACGGGTATTTTAAGGGCAGGCAGATAATAGACGGGCTTGAGATGAAGGAAACCCTAATGGATATTGTAAAATCAACGCTGAGGGCTAATCCATCTAATAGCATAATCGCCTTTAAGGACAATTCAAGTGGTATAAAGGGCTATGACTGCTGGACCATCCTACCAGAAAGGCCAGGTCACCCCTCTCCTTTCAGCAAAAAAAAGGTGCATTATCACATTATCTTCACAGCAGAAACCCATAACTTTCCAACAGGTGTTGCCCCATTTCCAGGCGCTGAGACAGGGACTGGCGGCAGGATAAGAGATGTTCAGGCAACAGGAAGGGGTGGCCTCGTGGTTGCCGGCACAGCAGGATATTGCACTGGCAATCTCTTGATCCCTGGCTATGACCTGCCCTGGGAGACCAAAGAACTTCCCTATCCTTCGAGTCTTGCCACCTCCCTTGATGTGGAGATAAAGGCAAGCGATGGCGCCAGCGATTATGGCAATAAATTTGGGGAACCTATTATAGGAGGGTTTACAAGGTCTTTTGACCAGAGGCTTAAAAACGGGGAACGTTGGGGCTGGATTAAAAAGATAATGTTTACAGGTGGTATAGGCCAGATTGATGCACGGCATACAGAAAAAGGTGAGGCAGAAAAGGGGATGCTTATAGTGCAGATAGGGGGGCCTGCCTATGGTATAGGCGTTGGTGGTGGGTCAGCCTCGAGCAAATTACAGGGTGAAAATGAGGAAGAGTTGGATTTTAATGCTGTTCAGCGTGGCGATGCAGAGATGGAGCAGAAGATGAACAGGGTTATAAGGGCATGTATAGAGATGGGCGATAATAATCCTATCATCAGCATACATGATCAGGGCGCAGGTGGCCCTGCCAATGTGTTAAAAGAGCTTGTTGAAAAGGCAGGGGGAAGGATTGAGTTAAGACGGATTAAGCTGGGAGACCCAACCCTTTCAGTCCTGGAGATATGGATTGCTGAATATCAGGAGCGTTGTGGCCTGCTCTTGTGGCCTGAGAGGATTTATGAGTTTGAATCCATATGCGAAAGAGAGAAGGTGAATTGTGAGGTTTTGGGGGAGGTGACAGGGGATGGGCGTTTTATAGTCCATGATGAGATGGATGACTCAACGCCCGTAAATCTGAATCTTTCAAGGGTATTGGGGAATATGCCCCAAAAGACCTTTATAGACTCAAGAATCAAGATAACCCTTGACCCTGTTGTATTACCCAAAGACCTGACCATAGAGGATGCGTTATCCCGTGTTCTCAGAGACCTTGCAGTAGGCTCAAAGAGATTTTTGACAAATAAGGTTGACAGAAGTGTCACAGGGCTTATTGCACAGCAGCAGTGTTGCGGTCCATTACAACTAACAGTGGCTGATGTGGCGGTTATAGCCCAAGGCCATTTCGGATTAACAGGGGCTGCAACCTCCATAGGGGAGCAGCCATTGAAGATGCTTATTGACCCTAAGTCAGGGGCAAGGATGTCTGTTGGCGAGGCCATAACAAATATTATGTGGGTCTATATAGGCAACATCGAAAAGATTAAATGTTCTGCAAACTGGATGTGGGCGCCCAAGCTACAAGGGGAGGGCGCAGCCCTATACGATGCCGCTACTGCCATGAGAGATATTATGATAGCATTAGGCATCGCTGTTGATGGTGGCAAGGACAGCCTTTCAATGGCAACACGGGTTGGAGACGAGATCGTAAAATCACCAAGGGAGCTTGTTATATCAGCCTACTCCACTGTACCAGATATAACAAAAAGGGTTACACCAGACATTAAAAAACCTGGGCAGAGCAGCCTCATTTATATTGATATTTCAAAGGGGAGGACAAGGCTTGGTGGTTCAGCCCTATCCTCTGTCTTTGGACAGCTCGGGGATGCGTCACCAGATGTGGATGACCCTGCGCTGCTCAAAAAAACCTTTGTGGCTGTGCAGTATTTGATAGAAAAAGACCTGATACTGGCAGGGCACGATATAAGCGATGGGGGTCTTATAACCACTATACTTGAGATGGCATTTTCAGGTAATTGCGGGGTGGATATACACATGGAGGGTCTGTCAGGGGCCATAGAGAGGTTTTTTGCAGAGGAGCTGGGCGCTGTAATGGAGTGTATTGAAGATAATCTGAAAGAGGTTATGGACTATCTTCAATCATCTGCCATTGATTTCAGCATCATAGGTAAGACAACCCGGGAAAAAAGAATACTCATCCAATACAATAAAAACTCTATCCTTGATGCAGACATGAGGGTTTTGAGGGGGTTATGGGAGGAGACATCATATCAGATAGAGCGCCTCCAGATAACCCCGCTGTGTGCAGACCAGGAGAAAAAGAATATATACGATAGAAGGGGGCCTTTATACAGAATAAACCTCCAGCCAGAGCCAACGCCACGGCATTTTTTTGAGGTTAACCGCATGCCCGAGGTGGCTATCCTCAGAGAGGAGGGCAGCAATGGAGACAGGGAGATGACATCCGCATTCTATGAGGCAGGATTTAAGCCCTGGGATATCACAATGACAGACCTGATAAGCGGTAGAATCCCTTCTTTAGATAGATTTACTGGGCTTGTTGCTGTAGGTGGCTTTTCTTATGCTGATGTTCCAGAGAGCGCAAAGGGTTGGGCAGCAGCAATAAGATTTCACAGCAGACTCCACGAGATGTTTAATGAATTCTATAGACGAAACAACACCTTTTCCCTGGGTGTGTGCAATGGCTGCCAGCTATTCGCCCTTCTAGGCTGGGTGCCATGGCAGGACATAGAAGACAAAAGGCAGCCGAGATTTGTCCGTAACCTATCCGGCAGATTTGAGTCACGGTGGGTAACGGTGAAGATATTAAGAAGCCCTGCTATTATGTTTAGAGGCATGGAGGATTCTATCCTTGGGGTATGGGTGGCGCACGGAGAGGGCAGGCTTTATTGTCCTGACCCCACCTTGTTAGATGAGGTTAGAAAAAGAAATCTAGCCCCTCTTGTTTTTGTGGATGACGAAGGAAGGCAGGACGGCCTGCAATCTGATAGCTATCCCTTTAATCCCAATGGTTCTCCATATGGTATTACTGGATTATGCACAGAAGACGGAAGACATCTGGCGGTGATGCCGCACCCAGAGAGGGCATTTTTAAAATGGCAGTGGCCCTGGCTACCTGATGAGATTAATAAGACTTTAAACGCATCCCCCTGGCTGCGTATGTTTCAGAACGCAAGAATGTGGTGCAATGAGGTTAATAAAAAGTCTTGAAAATAATAAAAATAAGGTAATTTGACATAGCATGCCTATTCTGTTAGAGTTTTTTAAACTAGATAGGGGAGACAGATATGGGAGATGGTAGACATTGAGGGGAAAACCAGTTTTTGTTCCGTCTGAACGTCCTTTAAGATATGCCTGTGGTGTATCGGGGTCAGGGACAAACTATGATAGGATCTATGAGGGGGATCCAGAAAAGCCTCACATTGTATTCAGTAATGTCCCTGATTGTTCAGGGGTAATTAAGGCAAAAAAGAGGAATGTTAAGGTTGTTAGATTGGATTCAAATATATTTTTCAAGGGTATGTGGGGGGTTGAGAAGATCCCCAGATATGGGGTTGAGAGAGATAGCTATGACAGGGCAATCATGACCCTTGTAGAACAGGAGCTAAATGGAGAGCCCGATTTGATTTGTCTCGCAGGATATGACCTATGGATTGGTGAGTGGATGGCAAAGAGATATTTCCCCAAGATCCTCAATGTCCATCCTGGAGACTCATTAAAATATGTGGGACTCGGGTGGAGGCCCACCGCTAAGGCAATACTGGCAGGTGAAGAAAGCGTAAAATCAACAGTTTTTTTCGTTGATGAGAGCGATGATGGTGGCCCTATCCTGATTCAATCGAGGTCATTACCACTTTCAAGATGGGCTGATGAGCTTTATGATGTAAGAAGATTTGCAGACAGAAGGGGCATTGTAACCCTTTCAGAATTTAGAGAGGTCACCCAGAGAGAGGGAAATGATCTCTATAATGTGTTGATGCAGGTCTCTATAAAGATACAGGAGGTTTTGAGAGAAGAGGGTGATTGGCAGATATACCCCTTTGCGGTCCATGAACTGATTGCCAAGGGAAGGGTTGCCCTTGATGGCAGAAGGGTATATATAGATGGTAAAGAGATGCCAGTAGAGGGATGGCAGGTAGACATCTATGGTTTTGCCGAGAATGTTGCCTGAGCCAATCTGGGTTAATTTAATTGATGATGGGGGTGTAGCTCAGCGGGAGAGCATCTCGTTCGCAACGAGGGGGCCAGGGGTTCAATCCCCCTCACCTCCACCAGAGTGATCTCTTGCGGTAAAGATTCGAACAGATTATTATGTTTGACATTTTTATTCTTTATACCTTATAATCCTGAAAATATGAACAGATATATTTTATTGCTTTTTATTTTTATCGGGGTATGTCTTATATCCTGTAGTTCCAGTCCTACAAAAAAACAGACAAAAGATGCTGACACAAAGCAGAAGGCACAGAAGGTAGAAAGGATAGAGGAGGCAGAGCCAAAGCCTGGTGACATCAAGGTTATTGACGGGGTTGATTATATCTATGCGAGAAATAGAAGATATATGCTTAACCCTTATGAGCCAGAATATGTGTGGATAAGAAGGGATCAGTATACCCCAGGAGTTGGTGAGTCTATACTGTCATCAGGGACAAAGGAAAAGGCTGAGATCGATAAGAGGATTGCAAAGCTTGAAGAGGAGCTAAAGAAAAAGAATATTGCACCCCAGATGGCGTATCCTGCCCAGCTTGGCATGCTACCCACCGGGATGGGGTATTTCCCTGCCCTTACCATGATTTCATTTAATTATCCATCACCCAAGATGAAAAGACGTGTTATTGTCCTTCCTATTGCTGATCAGACAAATTATAAGGAAGAGCATTTGGGAGAGCTTGCCACCAGAAGGCTTATTTCAAGGCTTGAAGGAACAGGGGCAATAGTTTGCGTAGACCCAAATATAATCAATCTATCTGGTAGTCTTACAACCCCAGAATCTATGAAGGTTTTGAATGAGTTATACGGTGTGCAGGCCATTATAAAGGGGGTTCTTTCTGATATATATACGAGCTCAACAAAGATAGAGGGTAAGGACGATAAGGAGACATCCTTTGCCATTTCGAGGATCTCAGTAGAGATCTATAATACTGAAACAGGGATTATACTGAAGCAGCTTGCGGGGAGAAATCCTGTTTTTTTGACAAAAGAAAAAGGGGATTTGAGCTCTGAAAAGGCCAAGATAAAGGCTATAGATTTATCCATAGAGGTTATTGCAGAAGACCTTTTAAAGGCCATACTCTCTCTTGACTGGCATGCAAGGATAGCATCCATTGAGAACGGAAAGATCTATATTAATGCTGGCAGACTGTCGGGCCTGGAAAAAGGCGATACCCTAGAGGTCTATTCGCCAGGGGAGCAGGTTGTTGATTCAAAGACACAAACCCCCCTTGGCAAGATTAAAGGGAGTTTTAAGGGTGAGATTGAGGTCTCCGAGCTTTTTGGTGTTGATGCATCATGGGCAAAGATTAAAAAGGGCGGTAACTTTTCACCCACAGACCTTGTATATCTGAAAAAATAGCCACCATATCCCTTGTTCACATGAAAAATTACCATTGATGGATTTTTTAATAGTTCTTATTTTACAAGCTGAAGGATAGCTTTAAACTCCTCTGTCCCTGCCT
>JAGPMK010000033.1 GCA_018052995.1 Syntrophorhabdales bacterium
TGGACAGCCTCAGGAAGAGGCTGCAAAAAATATGAATGTTTCCCAGCCCACCTTTCACAGGCTTCTTTTGTCTGCCCATGAAAAGATCGCCCATGCCATTATCAATGGTAAGGCATTGAGAATAGAAGGTGGTAATGTTGCCATAAAAGAAAATTCTATACCACCATGCGGTTGGCGTCATATATGCAGGCATGGATGGCATAAAAAGAATGGGGCCTATAGAACTTATAAGAATGGTAAGGTATTAATTGAAGAACAAGGAGGGGCCATGAAGATAGCGATAACAAGCGTAGATGGAACAGTGCAAGGTATGGTGGATGAGCGTTTTGGCAGGTGTAGAAAATTTATCATCTATGATACAGATACGAAAACACATATTGCAGTAGATAATACATTAAATATGGGTGCTGCCCAGGGCGCAGGGATCCAGAGCGCCCAAAACATTATAAACTCAGGCGCAAAGGTTGTAATCAGCGGGCATCTAGGACCAAATGCCTATCGTGTCCTACAGGCAGCAGGCATAGAAATCTACAGTGTTTCGAATATGACTGCGGCACAGGCTATTGAGGCCTATGAACAGGGTAGGCTTCAAAAATTAACCGGTCCCGATGTAGGCGGGCACTGGTAAAAAGAAAGGAGGTATGTATCATGCCAAGAGGAGATGGAACAGGACCAATGGGAATGGGGCCAGGGACAGGAAGGGCAGCAGGTTACTGTGCAGGCTATAGCGTTCCAGGCTATATGAATCCAGTACCAGGAAGAGGATTTTTCGCCAGACCATGGGGGTTTGGAGGCGGAGGGAGAGGTTACAGACACTGGTTTTATGCCACAGGTCTACCTTTCTGGGCAAGGATGAACCCCTATATGTATGGGCCACAGCCTTTTTACGGGCAGCCACAGGCATATAGCCCCCAGGTAAGTAAGGAGATGGAGATTGACCTTCTTAGAAGAGAAGCTGAAGACTTAGAAAATGCATTAAAAGAGATAAAGGGTCGTCTCGTAAGGCTTACTGAAGAAACGTAGTACCAGATGCGGGCAAGGCCTACTACCCCCATATCCTTGCCCGCATCATCAGAATGAAAGGAGATAACAATGTTACAAGGAGCAGGTCAGGGTAGTGGAAGAGGTCAAGGAGGCGCTGGACAGGGCGGAGGGATGGGAAGAGGTGCAGCAGGAGGCGGAGGAAAAGGAAGAATGGGTGGCAGAGGAGCAGGTCCATCAGGAGAATGTGTATGCCCACAATGCGGGACAAGGACACCACATCAGCGAGGGATCCCATGTTTTGATCAAAAATGCCCTAATTGCAACACCCCTATGGTAAGGGCATGATGAGGTAAAATAATGCGTATAGCCTTTGCAAGTGGAAAAGGGGGCACCGGCAAAACCACTGTGGCAGTGAATTTTGCTTTCTTTCTCGCAGATTCTCGGCAGCATGTCCAATACCTCGACTGTGATGTAGAAGAGCCTAATGGCCATATATTTCTTAAACCAGTGATAGATGAAAAGTTTCCTGCAAAGGTGATGATACCTATCATCGACCAGTCAAGATGTATAAATTGTGGGGAATGCTCTGCCCATTGTCAATTTAATGCCCTTGTCACACTGCCAGATAATGTTCTTCTTTTCCCTGAATTATGTCACGGATGTGGTCTTTGTGCAAGAATATGCCCTGCGGGTGCTATAACTGAAGGCGAAAGGGAGATTGGATATATCGAAAAGGGCAGGGCGGTAAGGGACATTGATTTTGTCCACGGTATCCTTAATATTGGAGAACCTATGGCAGGCCCCCTTATACAACAGGTAAAGTATAACTACAGGGAGGATTACATCCAGATTATTGATGCACCTGCAGGCACATCATGCCCTGTGGTTAAAACTATTATTGATGCCGATTGTGTGGTCATGGTCACAGAGCCTACACCGTTTGCACTCCATGACCTAAAAATAGCTGTATCTGTAGCAAAGACCCTGAACAAACCCATAGGTATGGTGGTCAATAGGGCGAACGGCGATTTCAAACCTCTTACAGAATACCTCTTTAAGAACAACTTGCCGATATTGGTAACAATCCCAGAAGACATACGGGTTGCCCATGAATATTCAGAGGGCAACCTCATAGCTGAACGTCTTCCCTTTTATATGGATAACTTTTTGGTGTTAGGCGAAAACATTAGGAATCTACTGGGAAAAAGGACATAATATAGGTGATATTATGACAGATATAAAAGAGGTTGTTATAGTAAGTGGAAAAGGGGGCACCGGCAAAACATCTCTGGCAGGTGCAATAGTAAAACTTATCCAGGATAAAATTATTACAGACTGCGATGTGGATGCTGCAAACCTCCACATAATAGTAGGACCTAAAGACCTCCATGCAAAAAAAGAATTCATCGGTGGGAAAAAGGCGAATATAGATCTTAAAAGATGCACTCATTGTAACATATGTAGGGACGTATGCAGATATGGTGCCATATCTGAAGATTATATAGTAGATAAGATGTTATGTGAGGGCTGCGGCGCATGCTATTTTATATGCCCTGCCAGGGCAGTAGAATTCACCCCACAGCTTTCAGGTTATTGCAACACATGCACTACCCTTGATGATGATATATTTGTCTATGCAGAATTACTCCCAGGGGAAGAAAACTCTGGTAAGCTCGTTGCCACCGTGAGAAATGAGGCACGGGATGAGGCACAAAAGGCTGGTAAAAGATTGATACTTATTGATGGTCCCCCTGGGATAGGCTGCCCAGTTATCTCATCCCTTACGGGAACGAGCCTTGTTATTATTGTGACTGAACCAACACCCACGGGCGCCCATGACCTAAAACGCATTATTGAACTCTCTCGTCATTTTCAGATTAAAACAGCCCTTGTGATTAACAAAAGCGATATAAGCCCTAAATTTACTAAAGAGATGAGGCAATACTGTAATGATGAAGGAATTGTCTATCTTGGCGAGATACCCTATGAGATAAAAATCACAGAGGCACAGAAAGAGATGAAAACCATCCTTGAATATGCCCCTGATTGTGAGGCAAGCAGGGCAATAAAGGAGATATATAAAAAACTACAATCAATCATGGAGGAGATATGAGTGCTGAAAAATTAAATGACGAGGCATTGCTTCAAAACAAACTTGATAAGATCCATCGCGTTTTTTTGATTCTTTCTGGAAAAGGTGGCGTAGGCAAAAGCACCGTGGCAGTGAACCTTGCCCTAAGTCTGTCCCTGAGGGGATTAAGAACTGGCATACTCGATGTGGATATCCACGGGCCAAGTGTTCCTAAACTTCTGGGTCTTACAGGCATGAGGGCAGGGGTATCAGAGGAAGAGGTAATCCCTATCGAGATATATGGGCATATAAAGGTTGTCTCCATGGGGCTTTTAATCAGTGGTAATGAACAGGCTGTAATCTGGCGGGGACCACTTAAGGCCAGTGTAATTAGACAGTTTGTCCAGAATGTTGCATGGGGCGAGCTTGATGCCCTTATTGTAGACTGCCCCCCCGGAACAGGGGATGAGCCCCTATCCATTGCCCAGCTTGTAGGAAAAAAGGCAAGTGCAATAATTGTCACAACCCCACAGCTTGTTGCCACCATTGATGTGGAAAAGTGCATAACCTTCTGTAGACATCTTGAATTGCCCATAGTAGGCATTATTGAAAACATGAGTGGCTTTGTATGCCCCCACTGTGGTCAAGAGGTTGATATCTTCTCCTCCGGTGGTGGCCAGAGCCTCGCAAGGGCCTATGGTGTCCCCTTTCTAGGCAGTATTCCCCTTGATCCAGATATTGTAAAAAGCGGGGATGCAGAACGACCTTATATCTACTCCTTTTCCCAGACAAAGACTGCCCAGAGGTTCGACGAGATCGTAGAGCATATCACAGGTTTAAAAGATATATGGCAGCCCCCTGGAGAAAACAATGAAACTACTGCAAATATTTCTACTGATGCGAATAAAATAGATAAACAGAATAATGGAGATGGTGGCGCTATGAAATTTGCAGTGCCCACTTATAATGGAAAATTATGTGCCCACTTTGGCCATTGCGAGGCCTTTGCCTTAATCGACACAGACGAAAAGGGTGGGATTATCAATGAGACCTATGCAACACCACCTCCCCATGAACCTGGTCTTCTGCCAAGGTGGCTATCTGAAAAGGGTGTAAACTGTGTTATTGCCGGAGGCATGGGTTCAAGGGCCCAGGGGCTTTTTGCCCAGCAGGGTGTAAAGGTGGTAACAGGGGCTATAGGTGAGAACCCCCGCGACATAGTGGAGCAATATCTTAAGGGTATTCTTGAGACTGGTGGTAAATACATGTGACCACTGATTGTAAAATCCATACGCCCCTGAATCATTATCAGGGGCGTATGAAGAAGGTCTTGCCAATGAGGTTTTTAAGGTATATAAAGAGGGCACACACCTCAGGCAACTGAAAATAACTGGTGCTATGCAGCCTATAACCATGACAAGAAAAGATGCTATATAAATAGGAGGAAGTGCCATGCAGATATACAGCAAAAAGGTGCTTGAGCACTTTACAAATCCACGAAATGCAGGTTCAATAGCAGATCCGGACGGCATAGGGGAGATAGGTGACCCTGATTGTGGAGATTTTTTAAGGGTATTTATCAAAATAGATGATAACACCATAAAAGATGTAAAATATCAGATAAGGGGTTGCCCGGCATCTATTGCATGCGCCAGCGCCATGACAGAGATGGCCATAGGGAAAAGCCTTGACGACGCTATGATGATAACAGACGATGATATAGTTAGCGAGCTTAATGGGCTACCAGAATTCAAGATACACTGCTCTGCCCTTGCTGCAACAGGTCTCCAGAAGGCAATAATTGATTACTTTGAGAAATATATAACTAAGGGACAAATAAAGGAAATGAATGATGCTATACAGATTTGATGGCAAAGAACCGGTAATAGGCAGTGGGACATATATAAGCGAAACTGCCATTGTTATAGGTGATGTTATAATCGGTAACGATTGTTATGTAGGCCATGGGGCAATCCTCCGTGGTGATTATGGCAGGATAGAGATTGGTAACGAGACAGCAATTGAAGAGGGCGCTATTGTCCATGCCCCACCTGATGATATATGCTCCATAGGCAACGGCGTAATCATTGGGCATGGGGCGATCATACACTCTAAAAGAATTGGGGAGGCCTCCCTTATAGGCATGGGGGCTATACTTAGTATCAGGTCTGAGATAGGCAATAACTCTACGGTAGCAGAGGGTGCAATTATTAAAAATAGTCAGGTCATAGGTGATTCTACAGTGGTTGCTGGTAATCCTTGCCGAAAGATCAGGGATATTACTCAAAAAGACAAACAGTTTTGGGAATACTCAAAAAGGCTCTATGTAGAACTGGCTCACAAATACTTAAGATTAGGCATTGAGAGGATCTCGTCTTAAATAAAGAGTGGGGGTTATAATGAAAAGGCTTTTTCTGTTTTTTATCGTTTTTATAATTATAGTTCTATGCTCTGTTGTTGGCTATGGAGAAAATGATTTTGAACCTATAGTCTCCACTGATTGGTTGAAAAAAAACCTTAATAACCCATCTGTTATTGTCCTTGATATAAGAGGTGTCCAGGAATTCAAGGGGGGACATATCCCAGGCTCTGTGAACCTTACCTATACTGCATGGAGGACGATGAAAAATAACCTTGACTGCCAACTTCCACCTGAGGAAGACCTCAACGATACAATATGCTCTATAGGTCTTCAAAGATACGCTCACATTGTAGTATTGGGAAAGACAGACACGGACAAAGATCGTGTTAATCTGACACGGGTTGCATGGACCCTTAAATACGCTGGTATTAGATCCCCTGGGATACTAAATGGGGGTATTAATAGCTGGATTAATGCAAAACTGCCCCTTTCAGCAGGATGGGAGGTAAAAGAAAAGGGCAGGCAAAAATGTAACCTTAATAAATCTGTAGTTGCCACAAAAGAACATCTTGTTAAGGTTATGGATATAGCAGCAATAATAGATACAAGAATAGAAAAGTATTATTCTGGAAAAGAAATGGACCCAAGGCTGCAGAGAAAGGGTCATATCCCAAAGGCTATAAATCTACCTTATTCTATTGTCTTTAAAAAAGATGGGACATTTGAAGATAAGGCGATCTTGCAGTCTCTGGCATACAAGATGGTTGGGGATGATAAGGATAGGGAGATTATTGTCCTCTGCTGTAATGGCCAGTATTCATCCTCATGGTGGTTTGTATTCAGCGAGGTCCTGGGTTATAAAAAGGTATCAATCTATGATGGCTCCATGGAAGAGTGGTGCAGTAACGGGGGTCCTCTTGTTGTCGAACCAAATAAAAAATAGACAACAAAAAGCAGTATGCCATATCAAGGGTCTCTATTGTCCATACCATGGCTTTATGAAACTCTGAAACATCCGTAGCAGTCTGGATGCCTATTTCCACTAACGTGTTTCGGGATTTTAGCCTTGCCGATTATGCCTTCTGGTTTTTGCTCTGACGTGGAATAGGCAGATACTCCACGCCGCCGCCCTGCTGTCTTACCGGCTGTGGGTATAGCGTCATGAGCTGAAGTACCTCATTTGGCATCTCAGTGCTGACTGGGAGACCAAGCGACCTCGCCTCCTCAGCTGAGATGGGATAATCGTGTGTCCACGTCCCAGTAGCAAGTTTTGTCGCCAATGCACGGGCGACATCCTCTTCCATATGTCTTGCCAATAGACTGGTAGCCGCTGCCTCAAGTTGCTGGATGGCCTTACGCCCAAGGTCTGCCATAATCAAGGTCTGGTCATCAATCTCAGCGATGGGTTTCTGCTCAACTACCTTGATTAAAGAGGCAGCAGGGAATTGTCCTAATTGCGGATCGATTGGCCCAAGGACAGAGTGTTTGCACATGACAATCTCATCCGCAGCCAGTGCTATCAATGTGCCGCCTGACATGGCATAATGGGGAACAAAGACAGTGACCTTGCCTTTGTGAGATTGAATTGCACGGGCAATCTGCAGTGCTGCCAAAACGAGACCGCCTGGTGTCTGCAAGATAATATCCAGCGGCACGTCTTCATCGGTCATGTGAATGGCACGCAACACCTCTTCGGAATCATGCACATCTATATACCGCATCAGGGGAAACCCCAGCAGTCTCATGGTCTCCTGCCGATGCACCAAAAGGATGACACGGGAGCCGCGCATCCTTTCAATCTGTGCAATCTTACGCGTGCGCATGGATTCAAGGTAGCGTCGCTGCAACACTGGCTGTAACGCCGAAAGCATAAAAAAGATCCAGAAAATGTCCATTATACCCATGGTTGTCCTCCTTTTGATCTAAAGCCATCTGGAAAGAATCCATAATGCCCCTCATCGGCATAAAAGCGACGATAACGGCGCTCTGAGCGCCTGATAAACGGTACAAGCACCCAACCAGCAATGAACCCACCGATATGTGCCCACCAGGCAATGCCCCCACCAGCAACAGGCGTCATAAGCGCAAAGATACCCGGGATAACCTGCATCATAAGCCAGAAGAATGCGAAAACAATCGCATAAATCTCGATAAAAAGTGGAAAAAACAGAATTGGAACAAGCATAACAAGCCGTGCGAATGGAAACATCCGCACATAGCAGCCGATAACACCTGCGATAGCCCCTGATGCGCCAAGGGCTGGTATCATCGAGTTTGCGTTAAAAACAGCATGGGCAAATGATGCAGCAATGCCTGCTACAAGGTAAAAAACTATAAAACGAACTGAACCCAGGCGATCCTCCACGGCAGGGCCAAAGATCCATAGCGTCCACATGTTGAGTATCAGGTGCAGCCATCCACCATGAAGGAACATATTGCTGATAAAGGGCAGGTAATCAAGGATTCCTTCTGCCGGCGCTGCGGCTGCAAGGTCGCCAAAATAGCGTGCCGGGATCAAGGCAAATGCCGACAGGAATCGCTCTAGGGCAGATGGTGAAAGGGATACCTGAAAAAGGAACACGATTGTGTTCACAGCAATCAATACCCATGTGATCGTTGCTGGATAGCGTCTTGCTACGCCATCTTGGATTGGAAACATGGTTTCTCCATTCTCGCTAACTTATGATGCACTTCTCTTTTTTCCAAATTATCTGATTAAGATCTATAGATGTCAAGCTAAATCAAGGCAAATTAAAACAAGCTGTGCTCTGTTCTTGCATTTAAAAGAGAGGGATGCCCGGCGCAGTGGGATTAGTAATAAAACGCCGAAGATTTAAAAAGATTCATTAACCCGAACGGTAGAACACCCATATAGATTATAATGAAGATGAGGACATAACACATCATCCTCTCATAGACACTCAGCCTCATAATCTCAATATCCCCGGCATCCTTTGAATAGCTCATACGGACAAGGTTTAGATAATAGAATATGGATATTACAGCATTGACTGCACCAATGATTACTATAGGTAGATATCCCTGCCTGAATGCATTTGTAAAAAGAAAGAATTTACCTGTAAAACCGCCTGTGGGTGGTATACCTGCCAGGGAAAAGGCAGATACAGCAAGGGTCATGGCAAGCAAGGGTGACCTCTTGGATAAACCTACAAGGTCATCTATAGATGTATTCTCGCCCTGCCTTGAAATGGTTATGATAACATAAAAACAGGCAAGGGTCATGAATACATATATGGTAATATAGTAGATAGCTGAGGCAATGCCATCGATATCTAAGGTGAGGATACCCATCAGTAGATAACCTGCATGGGCAATACCAGAATAGGCGAGAAGCCTTTTAATATCCCTCTGAACAAGGCCAACAATATTGCCAAAGGTCATAGACAATGCAGATAGAATAATCAACGCATTTACAAAGGTATAGTGTGCTGGTGTTGCAATGGTGGCAAGCCTTATCAAAAGGGCTGTTGCTGCGATCTTTGGCAGTGTGGCAATAAAGGTTGTGGTAATATTTGAGGAGCCCTCATATATATCAGGCGCCCAGAAATGCATTGGAAAAAGGGAAAGCTTAAAAAAGATACCTGTAAGCGTAAGTAAGAGGGCAAGGATGCCAAAGGGTAGTCCCATAAGATTTCTAAACTGTGGCACTATCTCTAAGATAAAGGTAGAGCCTGTTATGCTATATAGATAACCTATACCGTAAAGCATAATACCTGTGGAGACAGCACCAAAAAACAGATATTTCATAGATGCCTCTATCTGATTTGAGTCCTGTGATCTTCTGAGAGGCACGATAACATAGAGGCTATAGGATGAGATCTCAAGGCTTATAATAATACTTATTAGCTCAACAGAGCTTGAAAGCATCATAAGACCAAGGGATGAAAGGCCAATAAACATAAAATACTCAGGTCGAAATTCCTCTTCTATCCCATCTTTATCTGAAAACATAAAGATTACTAGACATAGACCAAAGGCAATAAGCAGTTTAAAGAGCTGGGAATAAAGGTCTATCCTGTAGGCACCATAGAACAACACGTCTCTGCCTGTTAAAGAGTATACAGTAATTAGAAGGGCAATAAAGGATAGTATCTTTGCAGTGAGAATGGTATTCTGCCTTGACTTCCCAAGGGATATAAACAAAAAAATTATTGAAAACAGTATTAAATAAAGTTCAGGCAAAATCAACATATAGCACCTTACCGTAAAATAGTGTTCAACTGACTATGGAGATAGCCTAATGTCTTCTCAACAGTAAATACAAAGGGCCTTGGAAACAGACCCATCCAGAATACAAGGATACATAAGGGAATAAGATAGATAACCTCCCTTATATTCATATCAGCAATCTCCCTCTTGTCTTCCCTGCCCCACACAATCTGCTTCAGTAGCCTCAACATATAGGCTGCGGCCAGGACTGCACCGGGGATTGCGAATAGACCAGCAATCTTATGTTCTTTAAAGATCCCCAAAAGGACATAGAGCTCACCTATGAAATTGTTGGTCCCAGGAAAGGCAAATGATGAGATAGAAAAAAGGCCAAAAAATCCTACATAGACAGGCATTATCTTCCCGAGTCCTGCATTATCAAATATCTGCCTGCTATGTGTCCGCTCATATATAATCCCCACGCAGAGAAACAATGCCCCTGTGGTTACGCCATGATTCAACATCTGAAGTAGTGCACCCTCAAAGCCAAATAAGGTGAGAGAGAATATACCAAGGGTTACAAAACCCATATGTGCCACGCTTGAATATGCAATTAGCTTTTTCATGTCTGTCTGGCTTAGACAGACATAGCCACCATAGATAATACCGATCAGGGAGAGAACAATCATATAAGGGGCAAAAAGCTCACTCGCCTTAGGTGTAATCGGCAGGCAAAATCTTAAAAAGCCATATGTTCCCATCTTAAGGAGAACACTTGCAAGGAAGACACTACCTGCTGTTGGCGCCTCTGTATGGGCTGCAGGTAACCATGTGTGGAATGGAAACATAGGCACCTTAATGGCAAAGGCAATGGCAAAGGCAAGGAATACCCATATCTGAAAGTTCATGCTGTAATCCTTGAACATGGCATTGGGTATACTAAAGCTACCTGTTACAAGATATACTGCAATGATTGCCACAAGGAGAAATACGCTGCCAAAGAGGGTATATATAAAGAACTTTATAGATGCATAATCCCTCTGAGGGCCACCCCATACGGCAATAAGGAGATACATGGGGATAAGCATTGCCTCCCAGAATATATAAAAGAGTACAAAATCAAGGGAGCAGAATACGCCTATCATGGCAGATTCCATAATAAGGATACAGAACATGAACTCCTTTACCCTCTCCTTTATTGCTGTCCATGAGCACAGGACACAGATTGGTGCCAATAGGGTTGTAAGCAGTATGAGAAAGATCGTGATACCGTCAATACCGAGGACATAGTTTATATTATATGAGGGTATCCAGGGAATAAACTCGCCAAACTGAAAATTATGGGTTTCCGGGTTGAACCCTGAGAAAAGAAAAAGTGAAAGAATCAGATTTATTAGCCCTGTAATCAATGCTGTAACCTTGATGGCGGTCTCATTCCTAATAAAAAATAAGAGCACGGCACCGACAAGGGGCAAAAATATTGCTGTTGATAATATTGGAAAACTAAATGTGTTCATCAAAAGAAACTGCTCCATATCTTATCCCATCCTCAATGCAAACCAGATCACTATGACAAGTATAAAGACTGCAAATCCAATATATGCCTGAACCTTGCCTGTTTGCAGCTTCCTTACCACGAAACCTGCCATCCTCACTGACAGCGCACAGCCATCCACAATACCATCTATTACCTTTCTATCAAAGATATATGCAAGGGCTGCAAATATATATAATAGTTTAAGCGCCACATTGTTATAGAGATTGCCCCACCAGGTATCTATAGGACTGATGACCATATCATCTATGAACATGAATGCCCTACCACCTTTTCTATAGAAATAATCCATATCGAGGTTGAGCTTCTCCTCTGGTGCAAGCTTCTTCACAAGGAGGAAGAATATAAGCCCGGTAAATGATAATATCTGGAGCATCTCAGAGAGATGTGGCAGTGTGTAGGGATGATACTCAACCTTATAAGGTAGTAAGACATAAAGCGAATCAGGATAGATGCCTATTATAAAACAGAGGGCGGATGTCAACCCCATTGACCAAAGCATATTCTTTGGCGGCTCTTTTGCCTTTATGGGTGCCTCATCCTTACTAAAGAATGCAAAGTATGTCACCTTGAGTCCCACAGAGAGGAATGTACCAATGCCTGCCAGATTCATAAGAAGCATAAGTATCAGCCTACCCTCCTCATGGGCAGATGCCACGATCATGGATTTACTCACAAAACCCGAGAATAGCGGGAATCCTGAGATGGATATGGCACCGACTACATAGAATATCATGGTAAGTGGCATATATTTATACAGGCCACCGAGTCTTGTAAGCTTTGCCGTCCCAGTCATGTAGAGCACTGCCCCGGCACCCATAAAAAGAAGTGCCTTATAGAGTATGTGGGCAAAGGCATGGGCGCATGCGCCATTAACAGCGAGCTCGGTCCCTATCCCTACCCCTGCCACCATGTACCCAACCTGGCTTATGATGTGATAAGCGAGAACCCTTCGCATATCATTCTCTATGACTGCATAGAACACACCATAGACTGTCATGGCTGTTCCAAGTATTGCCAGAACCTCAAAGCCTGGGAAACCCCTTGCAAGGACATATACTGCTGTTTTCGTTGTGAATGCGCACATAAAAACAGCACCCTCCACAGTTGCCTCAGGATATGCATCAGGAAGCCATGCATGGAGTGGAAGCACAGCAGCATTAAGTGAAAAACCAGCAAGTATGAGATATTCTGCAATGCCTGCATTATCAGGGAGTATCCTGGTGAAAACCATGTTGCCGGTTTTGTAATAATAGAGCATCATACCTGCCAGAAACAGAAGTCCCCCAAATACATGAACAAGGAGATACCTGTATCCTGCCTCTGTGGATCGCTGTTCTTTTCTATACCATACAAGAAATACAGAGGAGAATGCCATTATCTCCCAGAAGATGAATACTGTAAGATAATCGCCCCCAAAGATTGCACCAAGTGAACTGCCTATATAGAAGTTGCCGGCTATGTGGTGACCATCCTCTTTTACATGGAGTGCATAGAGGGCGCCGAGGAAGGCCATTATTACAAATACCCAGGCGAAGACAAGGGAAAGCTTGTCTACCCTGCCAAATACAAGATTAATGTTGAGAAAATTAAAGCTACCAAATGTGCCCTCCTGCATCAGGGCAACATCAATGATTGCCAGAACAGGTATCAAAAGCACAAAAAACTTCTTTGCCTTCTCATTCCTTATAAGAGGCAAAAGCAGGCTGCCGACAAAGAAAAAGACTGCAGGATGTATCCACCTATCCATAAAAATCCTCATCCTTTGAGAGAAATGCGTGGGCAATGCCCTTTGCGACCTTGATTAGAATAAAACAACCTATCCCACCGAATAATGTCCAGAAACCAGGTATATTATCAACAAAGAGATGTCCGTGGGCTCCTATGTGTATAACTATGTCGTAGATCACAAGAATAATGAGGTATACAATAAGAACCTTTTTCAGTGCAGATAGATTATTTCTCAAGGCCTCTATGTATCTTAATACATTCATATCCCTATCCTGTAGAATTCAGTCATTACGGCAAAAGCCTCCCTATAAGCTGTGTAAAAAACTGCGGGAAGATACCTATGGCAACAGATATAAGCGATGCCGTAACAAGGGGGACAACCATTGTAAGGGGTGCCTCTTTGATTGCAGCCCTATTCCATCCAGGTTTTCTACCCTGAAAGAATGCCCTTATCGTAACAGGTGCAAAATAGCCTGCATTCAGTATGGTGCTTGTCAGAAGGACTGCTATAATTGTCATATTATGTATCCCCATAGCACCATTTAAGAGATACCACTTGCTTACAAACCCTGCAACCGGTGGAACGCCTATCATGCTGAGCGATGCTATGGCAAACGCACCCATTGTAAATGGCATGGCATAACCAAGCCCTGCCATGTCGCTTATCTTTCTCTTGTTTGTTGCCACAAATATTGCCCCTGCGCAGAAAAATAGGGTGATCTTACTGAACCCATGATTTGCAATGTGTATTATGCCGCCTGTGACCCCTGCTGGATCAAGGAGTGCAACGCCAAGAACAATGTATGAGAGCTGGCTCACTGTGGAATATGCAAGCCGTGCCTTCAGGTCATCCTTTGTAAGGGCAATAACTGATGCGGTAAGTATGGTAAAGGATACTATATAGGCTGTCAATAAACCAAGATTTGTGTTATGAAGTAATGATATCCCGAATGTAGAAAGCATAACCCTTGAGATACAGAATACACCTGCCTTGACAACAGCCACTGCGTGGAGTAATGCACTGACCGGTGTGGGTGCAACCATTGCAGAGGGAAGCCAGTTGTGGAGCGGCATTATTGCTGCCTTTGCAAATCCGAATATAAACAGCCAATAGGCAACACTAACCCAGATATCATTAGAACCCTTTCCAAAGATGCCTGAAACTATATTATCTGAAAAATCAAGGGTCCCTGCAAGGACATACGTAAGGATCATGGCAGGGAGAAGTAGTCCTTTGGATGTCCCCATGAGATAGATTATATATTTCTTTGCCCCTGCATATCCCTCCTCATCCTGATGATGGGCAACAAGGGGGTATGTAAATATGGTAATAATCTCATAAAAGAGATAAAGGGAAAACAGACTGCCTGAATATGAGACGCCCTGGGCTCCAAGTATTGCCACGGCAAAACACGTATAGTATCTTGTCTGGGCATGCTCGTTAAGGGAACGCATATAGCCCACATTATAGGATGTAGCAAATATCCACAAAAATGAGGATATAATCCCAAACACAAGGGATAGTGCATCCACCCTGAAGTTCAGTGAGATACCTGGTGCAATAGTTGATAGGGTATATACAATCTTCTGCCCATTAAAGATTATGGGAACCATATAAGCCACAGACAGGAATGTGGCAATAGAGCCAGCAAAAGACCAAAATTCCCTAAGGTTGGGCCTTTTACCTGAGAACATAATAAGGATTGTTGTTATAAGGACTATAACTATGGGTATAAGAGGAATAGGGCTCTCTATGGTCATATCCTAATCTTTCATCTCCTTTAGTGTCTCGGCTTCTATCTTTTTGAAGCGTCTGAATATAACTATTATAATGGCAAGGGCAATGGCTGTCTCAGCCGCTGCAATCCCCATTATAAAAAGTGTAAATACCTGGCCATTCACCCTGTCAGGGTATAAAAACCTGTTTATGGCAACAAAGTTAAGACCTGCACCATTCATTATAAGCTCAATGGATATAAGCATGGCAATAAGGGTCCTTCTATAGACTATGCCGAGTATACCACAGCACATGAGGAATAAAGCCAGAAACATATATATATAAAGGTTATTAAATAAAAAACTTCCTGTCATCTTTCCTTCCTTGAATAAAGTGCAAGCATTATAGCACCTATCACGCTCACCACTATCAGAAGAGAGATAAGCTCAAAGGGAAGCATGAATCTGTCAAATAGCGCCCTTCCTAGATCCTTTGTGGTCATGGTTATTGGCTCTGCCTTGACCCCTGACCACTCAGTTCGCATGATGACACTGAAAAACACGATAAAAGAGACAATACCGGTTATTGCCCCTGATATAAACTTAATAGGCCTTGTCCATTCCGTTGGTCTTTTAAACATGGGGCCTGCAAGCATGATGGCAAATGCAATAAGAATGGATATGGCTCCCACATAGATAAGTATCTGCATCATGGCTATAAATGGTGCATAGAGATAGATATAAAGCCCTGCAATACCGAACATGGCTCCTATAAGCCCCATGAGGGCATAGATTAAGGAGCCGGAAAGGACTGTAATCAGTGCCCCAGCCATTGTCACCAATACAATAATGATAAATACTATGTCAGCTAAATGCATTATCTATTCTTCCTCTTCTCAAACTCAAGGGCAAGGTCGTAGTAGAATGTCTCTTTAGTAAACGATGCAGGGTTATAATCAGCTGAAAATGCAAGGGCATCAGTAGGGCATGACTCAACACATAGACCACAGTGGCTGCAAGTAGTAAAATTAAGGAGGTATTTTGTGAGGCTCTTCTTCTTTTCCCCCTCTTTCTTCTCCCCTATCACCTTGATAGAATTGGAGGGGCAGCTTCTCTCGCACATGCCGCACACTATACATCTTGTCTTTTCAGGGTTTTCATTATCTGCTACAAGCTTTGTATGTCCCCTAAAGCGGGGGGTTATGTTGATGGTCTCCCTGGGATACTGAACTGTAACCACAGGGCTAAAGAATGCCTTAATGGTTACCCCCATACCCTTAAGCAAAGATATAGCGCCTGTTACTACATCCCTTACCATTACCTGTTCCTCATAGCTTTAAAATACCCCCTGTTACAATAAGGTTTGCAAATGCTACTGGTATCAAAATCTTCCATGAAAAATTAAGAAGCTGGTCAAACCTTACCCTGGGGAATGTCCATCTGAACCACATAATCACAAATACAAGAAAATAGGTCTTTATAAAAAACCACACAAAACCTGGCAGCACTGGTCCAAGGTAACCGCCAAGGAAGAATGTGGTTGCGATAGCGCTGACTATAAAGATGTTTGTATATTCAGCAAGGAAGAACAAAGCGAATCGCATGCCAGAATACTCTGTGTGGAAACCAGCAACAAGCTCGCTCTCTGCCTCAGGGAGGTCAAAGGGTGTCCTATTCGTCTCTGCTGTGGCAGCAATAAAGTATATGAGGAAGGCAAAGAACTGCCATCTCCACACAAACCAGCCCTCCCTCTGTACCTCTACGATGTCTCTCAGGGAAAAGGAGTTTGCCATGAATACCACTGGCAAAAGGGAGAGCAAGAGGGGTATCTCATAGGCTATATTCTGGGCAACACTCCTTGTGGCGCCTATCAAAGAATATTTGTTGTTTGACCCCCATCCTGCAATAAGGATTGAAAGCACGGATAAAGATGAAAATGCAAGTATCACAAGGATACCCACATTAATATCCTTTACCTGGAGATATCCGTCAAAGGGTATCACTATGAAGGAAACAAGAACAGGGATAAAGACAATGACAGGGGCGAGATAATAAAGGGGCCTATCCACATTGACAGGGGTCAGCAGTTCCTTTGCCAGGAGCTTTAGGCCATCTGCAATGGGCTGGATGAGTCCATAGGGGCCCACCTCTTTGGGTCCTATCCTCTTCTGCATATGCCCGCTTATCTTTCGTTCTGCCCATGTGAGGAGAAGGGCGTTCACCACAACCACAACAAGAACCCCTATTAGCCCTATAATGAGCCTTACTAGCTCTTTGCCCATTATTGCCATGATGCTATCTAATCCACACAAACCTGATATCTCCTTATCTATCTATTTCAGGTATAACAAGATCATAACTACCAAGTGTTGCAATGGCATCAGCAATGAGTGACCCCCCTGCAAGCTCTGGGAATGTCATAAGATTTGAATATGAAGGAACCCTCCATCTCATCCTGTATGGAACATCGCTCTCGTCGCTAACAATATATACACCAAGCTCACCCCTCGGGGATTCAATAGTATGGTATATGTCTCCCTTTGGTGGTTTTAACTTCTTTGGGATCTTTTCTGCCTTGATAGGGCCTGATGGCAGGTCATTCAATGCCTTCTCTATTATATTAAGGCTTATCCCCATCTCCTTGATGCGAACAAGATAACGGTCCATGTTATCAGCATTTGTCCCTGTTGCCACTTCAAAATCAACCCTGTCATATGCGGCGTAGGGTTCATGTTTTCTTATGTCAAAAGGTATGTCTATACTCCTTATTACAGGCCCGGAGCAACCGTATTTTAGCGGATATGTCTTGTCCATGATGCCTATATTTTTTACCCTATTTATAAATATCACATTGCCGGTCACCAGCCTCTCATACATGCTGAATCGGCTCCTCAGACGGTCTATAAATTTTTTTACATTTTTCACAAAATCATCGTCCACATCATTAAAGAGTCCACCGAATCTAAAATATGAGTATGTAAGCCTTGAGCCTGCCACTGCCTCGAGTATATCAAGGATGTTCTCCCTGTCATCAAATGTATAAAGAAATGGGGTTAACCCCCCCAGGTCTGCAACAAAGGCACCGAACCATAGAAGATGACTTGAGATCCTGTTGAGCTCTGCTGTTATGGTCCTTATATACTGGGCACGCTCAGGCACCTCAATGCCGCATAATTTCTCAACGGTTGTTACATAACCAAGATTGAAATTCAATGCCCCGAGATAATCCATCCTTGCTGGGTTTGGATAAAACTGCTGATAGGTCCTGTTCTCTGCCATCTTTTCATGCATCCTGTGAAGATAGCCGAGGATAGGCTCAGCACTCAGTATATATTCGCCGTTCATCTTCACCACAACCCTGAGAACGCCATGGGTGCTTGGATGCTGGGGACCAAGATTCAGGAAGAAGCCATCCTCCTGTTCCTCAGGGTTGAATGAGTTGAGAAGCCTCTTGTCCTTCTCTGGGACTGGAACCTGTTTTTTCCTCAACGGGTAGAAGTCTATCTGATCGTGGAGAAACAGATATGTCATAAAAGGATGACCCTCAAATAGGACCCCGAAGAATTCGTGGATCTCCCTTTCATACCACCGGGCGATCTTATATATATGGGAGATAGTAGGCGCAGAGGGTCTTTCAGGGTCAACCTTAAGGGTCACCCTTATCCTGCATACCTTACTGTGATTGTTAAAAAAATATACAATCTCAAGATAATCTATATAGTCAACACAGCACATATCAGCAAGATAGAAACCGATTCTATCAAAAAAGCCTGTGATGTCAACTATATTTGCCTGAGTAGCCTCTATGGATAGATGATACCCCCTCTGGTCATACGGGGTTTCAACAGGCTCAACAGAGCCTATACTCTCTTTTATCTTTTCTGATATCTCTTTTACCATCTCTGTTCAGGCACAGGGAAACGCCTTGTCCCTGTAATCTTCTCCTCCAGCTTCATAAGCCCCTCAAGAAGCCCCTCAGGCCTTGGTGGGCAGCCAGGCACGTAGACATCTACAGGTATGAGTTTATCAATGCCTTCAATGATGTTGTATTGTCCCTTAAATCCAAAGGGACCGCCTGAGATGGCACAGTTACCCATTACAATAACCCATTTAGGCGATGGCATCTGCTCATAAAGGGTCACAACAGTGGGCGCCATCTTTTTTGTAACGGTTCCATTCACTATCATGAGGTCAGCCTGCCTTGGACTTGGCCTGAAGACCTCAGCACCAAAACGGGCTATATCGAATCGTGCCATTGCTGCTGCCATCATCTCTATGGCACAGCAGGCAAGGCCGAATGTCATGGGCCATATAGAGTTTGCCCTTGCAAGATTTATAAACTTCTCTGCAATAGCGAGTTTTATAATAGGCTCTTTTGTTTCCAGGTGAAGACCCCCTTTCCCCATGCATAGACTATTGCAAGCACCAGGATAAGAATAAAAACCAGCAGTGAATAAAACTCACATATATTTTCCTGTCTTGTGTAGCCCAGGGCTGCCGGGAAAAGATATAATATATCCACATCAAATGCTATAAAGATAAGTGCATAGATGTAGTAAACCACTGTATGACGTGTCCAGGCACTACCAAAAGGCTGTATCCCACACTCATAGGTTGTAAGTGTCTTATCACCAATTGTCCGTGGGGCAATGAGCCACGCTATGACTACAGGTGCAATGGTAAACAGTATAGCCACAATTACGAAGACAACAACGTATGAGAACTCTATAAGTATATCCATAGTAGCATTAATAGATATTCAATATTTGATATGCCCTTGTCAACATAAAAAAGCATAGTTTGTTATTTTTTTCACTAAATTTTATATTTTATTGAAATAATTAGGATATTTTGACTGTAAAAAATGCCTATGCAGGTCTAAGTAGTGCTGTATAATCGGATTTTAAGGCACTAAATTTTAAAGATTGTTCTATTTTTCACGTAATACCTTTATGTGTGGATAACTATTAATGTTTTTTATAAACTGGGACACCTTTTCAGAGGGCACGTTGACAGCATAGACACCTTTAGGCAATCTGTATCGTCTCATGTGGAGATTGTAATCTCTAAAGGCCTTAAAGGGGAGACCCATAGCATCTGACAGAACTGCTATATGTATCTCCTTGCTTGTCTCAATTATAACCTCTTTTAATGCCACTGGTTTGTAAAGGCTCTTATCGTCTATTCTTATCCCGTATCTTTCCCGATTTAGTATAGCCTCCTTTATGGCGATAATCCTGAAGATGTAACGCTCGGTCTCCTCTGGAAGAAAAAGGTCAAAAAAATCCTTTGTATTTTGATTTGCCATGGCCTCTCTTAACCTCCCTGGCCCAGCATTATATGCAGCCATGGCTATAAACCAGTCATTAAACTCCTCATTGAGTTTTTTAAGATGTGTAAGCGCAGACCTTGTTGACCTCTTAATATTATATCTTTCATCTATGTTGTCATCTATATATAGGCCCTCTCTTTTCCCTGTCTCTCTGATAAACTGCCACATCCCTGCTGCATTAGCCCTTGAGAGCGCCCTTGGATTGAGATAACTCTCTATCACTACAAGAAAAACCAAATCACTGGGCAATGAGAGCCTCTTTATCTCCTCACCGATCAACCCCTGATATTTAAAATATCGTTTTATCAATATAACAAGAAGACCTTTATTTTCAAGAAACAGGAACATCTCCCTCTCAAACCTCTCCCTTATATCATCTCTATTAAGGGGTGTCTTCTTATCGCAGAGTATGAGGCTATCAGGGAGATGGGATAGGTCATAGAAATCTGTCTCTCTTCTTAATCGTGCCACCTCTTTTTCAAGTTCTGATAGTCTTTTCTCTATGGTATCTGGCCTTCGTTGTGATGTCTGTGCATATAACTCAGTGATAGCACAAGACAAGACCATCGCTATAATAATGATAGATGCCAGCACAGGCCTCAGAATCCTGGCAATAGTGCCCTCAGCACCCTCAATGGCCTCCTGGGCCTCCCTTGTCTTTTCCCCTCTTATCACCTTGAATCCTTAATAAGTGTATTAAGCATGGTCACCCTGTTGTTCATCCTCTCTAAAAGCAGTTTTAACTCAATCTGGAGGGAGCCTAAACTGTCATATCTTTTTTTATAGATAGTCTCTATCTCCTTCATCCATAACTGTATTATCTCGATCTCTTTTTTGTTCATCTCTATGTCAATCTTTTTTCTCAGTTCCCTTATGGTTTTCTCATCTATCTGCATAGGACTTCTCCTTCTTCTCCATAATACGCCTGTATATGAGGATCAAGATCAAGATTACGAACATAATGGCAGATATTATATGCCATTCATACTGCTTCATATCTTTAATAAAGAGATAAACAACATTGCCAAAGACATAGCCAATGATTGATACGAGTATGCTCCAGAGGATAGAATTTGTAATGCTAAAAAAAAGAAACTTACCCCACTTAATGTTTGTGCACCCCAGAAGAAGCAAAACCACCGCCCTTATACCCACAAGAAATCTTATTATAAAAATTATAAAATTACCGTGTTTTTTTATTATCTTATCGGCTATGGGCACCTTGCTGGAGAGGAATTCATATCTATCTATTATGTTTCTACCAAATTTTTTGCCCAGGCTAAAGAATGTAAAATCACCGGCAAATGTGCCTAAAAAGGCAAATAAAAATACCTTGCATATGTTCATATAGCCAAGCTTTGAGAGGATGCCACCCAAAAGAACAGTGGTCTCCCCCTCCAGAAAAGTCCCTATGAAAATGCCGATATAGCCAAGTTTTTCTAAATACACTTCCATGCCTTCTTCTCAGGTATACTAAATATATGCCTCATTATCCCCATTTTATAATTTATAAATCCCTTTGGGTCAACAGTGTTTTTTGTTTTCTTTCGTTGATCTTCATTAATAGTATGCCTATCTCGAAGAGAAAATAGGTTGGGACAGCAAGAAGCATCATATTATAGACATCAGGGGTAGGGGTTATTATGGCAGATGCTATAGCTATAAAAAGGACTGCAAATCTCCTTGTCTTTGTCAATGTCCGAGATTTAAGCACCCCTTTTTTACTTGCAAGAAGAAGTATTATGGGTATCTCGAAGGTAACCCCGAAGGCAAAAACCATAATGGCACAGAAGGTTATAAACTTTTCCACCGAGATCATCGCCTTAAGCATCTCATTTTCATATCCCACAAGAAACTTTATCCCTGAAGGCAAGACAACAAGGTAACAGAAAAAACCGCCGAGATAAAAAAGTATTATGGTAGATGCAGAGAAGACAAGGCCCTCTAATGCCTTTAATTTTAAAACACCCCTCAGTTCCAGCCAGGCAATCACTACTATGACAGGCATGGCAAAGAAGGCCCCTGCAAAGATGGATAGCTCGACAGAGGACAAAAAAACCTCCGGGAGTGTATAATAATAGACCTTCATACCTGTGTTTTTTAATAGTCTTAAAAGCAAGGGCTTTGAGAATAAAAAACTTACTACACCTGATATGGCAACAGCCAAAAGGGCTTTAAGGATAAGGCTTTTCGCTACCTTTAATATTATTGTGACCTTTTCTCGTTCCATAACAACCCTGAAAGTTACCTGCTATTGAAATTTTTTATATGCCTTGATGTCATCTTAGGTGATTTATAGTATAATCAGGCAAAAACAAAGTCAATGATTATATAGGAAACAGGGAAAACCCATCCACTCAAAGAGGGCAAAAATGCATTTTATTGAATTTGACACCCTCTTGTTGAAGATGTAATATTTATATGAAAAAAATAGACTAAGATGGAACTGAAATAGGTTCACAGCCTGGCTGACTATGGAGATAATCAGAAGAGTTATAAGACACAACCTTGCCCTCATAGGGCTTATTATCCTTTTACCCATGTTTTTTTGTGCCATAGCAGCGCCAATAATATCACCCCATGACCCTGTAGAGCCTGATATGAAAAATATCCTTTCGCCCCCATCAATCAAACACCCCTTCGGAACAGATACGCTTGGCAGGGATGTGTTTGCAAGGGTAGTCTATGGAAGCAGGATATCCCTCCTTGTTGGGTTTGTGTCTGTAGGTATCGCTGTCCTTATAGGCATAATTATAGGTGCCATATCCGGTTACTATGGCGGGATAACAGATGAGGTCTTCATGAGGTTTGTGGATCTTATGATGTGTTTCCCCACCTTTTTTCTTATCCTTGCGGTTATCGCCCTTCTTGAGCCAAGTATCTGGAATATAATGATAGTCATAGGTCTAACAAACTGGATGGGCATAGCCCGGCTTGTCCGTGCAGAGGTTTTGGGTATAAAAAATAAAGAATTTGTTCTTGCTGCAAAGGCACAGGGATTTACTGAAAAAAGGATAATCTTCGGCCATGTCCTGCCTAATGCACTAACGCCTGTTTATGTTGTGGCTACACTCAGTATAGGTGGTGCAATATTAACAGAGTCTGCATTGAGTTTTCTTGGCATAGGGGTTCAACCTCCAACCCCAAGCTGGGGTAATATCCTCACCCAGGCAAAGGACAATATAGAGGTTGCATGGTGGCTAAGCCTCTATCCAGGACTTGCCATATTCTTTACTGTTATGGGCTATAATCTTTTAGGAGAGGGTTTGCGGGATATCTTTGACCCGAGAAGGAGGCATCAGGCAGGATAGTATATGCCGAGACCCGTCCTTACCTCTTCCATGGTCTTTTTTGCTATCTCACTGCACGATGCTGCACCATGCCTTAACACATCCCTGACATAGTCTGAATTTTTTTTCAGGGATTCTGCCTTCTCCCTTATAGGGGTCAGCTCTTCCATCATATCCTTAAAAAGCATCTTTTTGCAGTCAATACAACCAATAGAGGCATGTCTGCAGCCTTTATCTATCTCCAATAGCTCCTCATCTCTGGAAAATGCCCTATGAATAGTATAGATATTACACAATTCAGGATTGCCAGGGTCAATTCTCCTGACCCTGTTTACATCAGTTACCGCTGTTCTTAGTTTCTCCCATATAACATCATCATCTTCAAGAAGACCAATATAATTATTCAGGGACTTGGACATCTTAGTGGCACCATCTATACCGAGTATCCTCGGCGCAAGGGACAGAATAGCCTGGGGCTCAGGGAATACCTCGCCAAATCTGCTATTGAACCTCCTTGCCACCTCTCTTGATAGCTCTATGTGCTGAACCTGGTCTTCACCCACCGGGACATAGCCTGCCTTATAGATGAGGATATCTGCAGCCTGGAGTACAGGATAATCCATAAGACCCATATTGATATTCGCCCTATGCTGTCTTGATTTGTCCTTGAACTGTGTCATCCTCTCCAACTCACCTATTGGCGTCACACAGTTAAATATCCAGGCAAGCTCTGTATGCTCAGGAACATGAGACTGGACAAAAAGCCTACAGTTTTCAGGGGATAACCCGCATGCCATAAGTATGGTGGCGGTATCT
>JAGPMK010000001.1:0-78749 GCA_018052995.1 Syntrophorhabdales bacterium
GCCATATCTAACTCCACCACAGGGGGTCCAATCGCCCCTTCTCCAGCCATCTACACCTGGGCAACCCATTGTGCTTCCCCAGATACAACAACCCCAGCAACAGGAATTACAGCAACGCCAGCCGATACCACAGAAGCCTGTAGAGGAAAGGCTCTCTGAGTTCGAGCAGTATGTTGCAGAGTCTATAGTCGAGCTCAATGAGTCCCAGTTTGATATATTAAAGAGACTTGACGGTATAGAATTCAGGCATTCTTCAAAGGGGTTGATAAAAGGGAGTGTGGCAGTGCCTGTAAGGGTTATAAAGATCACAAAAAAAGAAATTGAGCTTGTAGAAAAGCCCATTATTATCGATGCAGGTTTTCTGGTAGGGACAAAAGATGCGCTGATTGCGGCATCTAAGATAGTGGGTATAAAAAATCCATTCTATGTATCTACAGAGGTAAAGCAATTTGGCTATGAACTCTTCAGACAGCAGCCCTCCAGCTTTATCCCCCCAGTGGATAAGGTGCCGGTAGGGCCTGAATATGTTATTGGGCCTGGTGATGAATTGAGGATAACACAGATCCTTGCAAATATGGCTCAGGTTGTAGGTATTGCTAAGGCGCTCTATTAAAATTCAGTGTCAAAATAATCCTCCTGGAGTGACAAAAATTAGTGCAAAAGAAGATCTGCAATGGGCTTAAACTATTTTTTTTACTGTTATTATTATGTAATGTGGCTCAAGTTTTTACCTCTCATATATCGTGCCCCATTCATCATGTATTTTTTTCGGTTGCCTATGCAGCGGATGAGCCTTTTGTTAATCCTACGAACTGGGGGACAACAGGGCTCATAGAGATACCTACCGCAAGGGTGATGAAGGAAAACAGCTTCAGGGCAGGTATTGGCTTGGCGCATCCATATAACTGGTATTATCTTGTTATAAGCCCTGTAAAAGGACTTGAGATGGAGGGCAGGATTACAGAGATAAGGGGCATCCCAGCCCTAACCACCTCTTATGGCAATTACAAGGACAAGGCAATGGATTTTAAATATCAGTTTATCTCAGAGGGGATGTATATGCCTGCCATAGCTGTAGCAATAAATGACCCCCAGGGCACAAGGCTTTATCCATCCCAGTATCTTGTGGCAAGCAAACAGATATATCCCTTTGATTTTACCCTTGGCTTTGGAAATGGCAGATTCGGCAAGGTGCCCTTGCCGTCTTCTGATGAGGGTTTCAAGGCAGAGCTATTCAGTAATCCCAAGGCATGGATGAACGATGGTCAATTCTTTGGCGGTATCCAGTTCAGCATATCAGATAAATATGCCATAATGGCAGAATATAGTCCTATAAGATATGAAAAACAGGTTAGCGACCCTGCCCAGCGAAAGTACTTTAGGGGGCAGGTGCCATCGAAGTTTAATTATGCCTTTCGGTGGTCACCATACAAATGGACTAATATTATCATGAGCTATCAGAGGGGCGAGCAGATTGGCCTTAATTTATCCGTTGCATTTGACATGGGGCAGACCCTGCTTCCTGTATATGATCCCCCTTATAAAGAGAAGAAAAAGGACAAGGAAAACCCCCTTTCTGAAAGACTCGAAAAGGCACTGTATGAATCAGGCTTTAGCAACATCGGCATAAGCATTGAGGGCAGGGATGTTATCATAGTGGCCCAGAATGATAAATATTTCTACACTACAAGGGCAATAGGTGTGATACTCAAGATTTTAAATGATATAGCCCCAGAGAGAACAGGTAGGGTGGATATAATACTTACCAGCAATGGCATCCCCATATTGAAATACACCACCACAAAACTTGATATAGATGAGTTCTATGCAGAAAAACTAAAACCAGGTGAATTCGCATACCTATCAAAGCTTAAAACCGATGTAAGCTGGACACCTGATGTTACATTAAAACATAAAAAATACTTTGATTATGGCATAAACCCTGCCTTTCAGCAGTTTTTAAATGACCCCTCGGGCTTTTATAAATATAGGGCAGGCGCGTATGCATGGGTGAGCTATTTTCCCTGGAGGGGAGGGACAATAACAGGTGGTCTTGAAAGCTACCCATTAAATAATATTAAATCATCTGTTGAGCCCTCCTCTGACCCTATAAGGACAGATGCGTGGCTTTACATGAAAAAAAGTGGAAGCCTTGGTAGGTTAATGTTCGATCAGATGCTGAAGACAGATGAAGAGATCTACACAAGGCTGGCAGGTGGTCTCCTCGAGATACAGTATGCCGGGTTCGATGGCGAGATCGCAAGACCATTTTTCAATGGAAGGGTCTATATGGGCATAAGCGGAAGCCTTGTGAGAAAAAGGGATATGGATAACCCCCTTAAACTACACTCAACCTATACACATTGGTATAAGACAACATTTTTAAATACCCGTTTTAATGTCCCGGAGATAGAGATGTCCTTTGATTTCAAGACAGGCAGATTTCTTGCAGGCGATAAAGGGACAAGGCTTACCATATCAAAATTCATAAACGGTATTGTTCTGTCTGCATGGTATACCTGGACAAATACGACAGGTGTATTTAAAGACCGATACAACCAGGGTTATCATGACAAGGGGGTTGCCATTACACTGCCTCTAAGGCTATTTACCGGGTATGATACAAAGACCACATATGGTTATGCCATCTCGCCCTGGACAAGGGACGTGGCACAGGATATATACCACTACAGCACCCTATTTGATTTTTTTGGCAGAAATACAAAAATATTCCTTGACAAGGATAGGCCTATGATTTATAAATAACACGAAGAGGGGAATAATAGATAATAATATGAGGAGGTATAGATAATGAAAAAAGTTTTTGGTGTACTAGTAGCAGTAATGTTTCTTGTTAGCCTTGTCGTTCCATCTATGGTATTTGCCCAGGCTGCAGGTGGCACAGCTGGCGCTGCTGACGCAGGTGCTGGTGCTGGCGCAGGCGCAGGTGCTGGCGCAGGTGCTGGCGCAGCAGCAGGAACAGGCGTGGCAGCAGGTGTAGGGGCTGGGACAATAGCAGCCGGTGTTGTTGGTGCAGCAGCAGTTGCAGCTGGTGTATCAGCAGCAGCAGGCTCAAGTGGCGGCAACGCAGTAGTTACAACACATCATCACTAAGAGTATGATTCTTAAATAAAAGCTGGAGGGATAGATACCCTCCAGCTTTTATCCCCTAAAAATGAAAAAAATTCTCTATTACAGTATTGTATTTTTTTTGCTTTTTTTCTGGGCAATCCATGTCTCTGCCCAAAAGATAGGCCCAGAAGAGGATAAGATACTTATCACTGCTGAGAATACCTTCAAGATGATGCAGTCAAGGGATCTAAAGGGTATCTGGGATTGCCTTACTGAGAAATCTAAACAGAGGATAGTCGATGATACGTATAAATCTTATCTGAAACTGGCAAAAAAAGAGAATATCCCTACCCCCTCCAAAAAAGATATCTTGAATGATTTTGAAACGGTTGGCAGGATAGCAAGGGAATATTGGGAGGCATTTCTTGAAAATTTTGACCCCAAGACTGTCCTTGAACAGAGCGAATGGAAGATAGGCAAGATTGAGGGTAATTATGCAGAGATTGTAATCCACTACAGAAAGTCAGAGAGACCTGCAATACTCCAGATGTTTAAGGAGAGGGGCGTTTGGAAGACAGGACTTGTGGAGACCTTCTGGACGTCTATAAGATAGGGTTGGCCCATCATCAACCCAGATAGCATAATGTAAAATCTTTTTATGTTTTATTAGAGGTATCTATGTCTGACTACAACGATAGGCCTGATTGGCGCGAGATAGACCGCAAGAAAGATAAAAGCAGACACTATGGCCGCCATGAGGAGATACATCAGACAGGGCAAAGACCCAATGCTAACCGGTGGGAGATGGGTAGAAGAAAAGATGCCCTCGATAGGCTGTTCAGGGGTGAAAAAGGAACGCTGGAGCATGACAGGTTGCTTAACAAGATCCATAAATCCTATAAAACTGGCTCATTTATCCCAAATATAAAGGCCTATATAGACAAATACGGCATGCCTGATGATGTCTCAACCCTTTTAATTATCCTTGACTCTGGTAGCCCAGAATATGTAAATGGGGCAATGATCAAACTGGGCAGTATCTTTGAAGGTCTAACCAGTCGACAAAAGGATGATGTTAAAAGAAAACTGTCTATTATAAGGATGGCTGATAGATCCTCTGATGTAAGGGAAAGGGCAGATGAGATCCTGAATGGGCTCTAATTGAGCCCTAATAAAACCCTGGTAGACCATATCCTTGCCAATTTTACTATGCTTACTATTGCTATTGGTTTTCCATCATAAACCTTCTATAAGAGCGGTCATAGGTACGTTCGCCTTCTTTTGTAAAGAAACACCCTGGTAGCTCTTTTTTGCCTCTGTGGTATACCACGCACTCACAGCATCTCCCTTTTCTACTACAGGGTTCATAGGTGCATGTGCATTCTGTCTTATTCTTTTCCACTGTGCATTCCATAAAATATTACCTCCCTTATTGAACCAGCATATTAGAGCCATTAGGTATTATATAGCATAAGGGCCTATTTTTAAACCCTATAGTGGATATGGCATCCTCGATTGTCTTCGCCGGTGTTATACCCATCTTTTTCACCACATCCCCCTCTAAATCAGAGACGAGTATTATATGGCAGTATTGTGCCTTCAGTCTTGTTGCATATGCTGTCTGGGCATATACCTTATCGCTTTTTCTCACATGAGACTCCATATCCTCAATGGTGGGGTATTCAAACCATCTCAAAAAATCTGCATTCCCAAGACCATCCCCACATCTGCCTAAAACAATCATGTAACCATCCCTTTTTACCGCATTTAAGGCATGTTCGATTGCCTTGTGTGTCTGGATAAAATTGATATCCTTAGGATACCCCCCTGCGCTGACAATGACAACATCAGCCTTATCCTGAACCTTTATACCAAAGTGTTCAATATACCATGCGCATCCTGTCTCATGGGCGGTCTCTATATTACCTGAAAAGATATTTAAAAGATTTTTTTTGTCATCCAAGACAGTGTTTATGAGAAACATGGGCGTCTCTATCAGTGCAATACCCTCCATAATCTCTTCATGCATGGGGTTGCCTTTTAATATCCCTGATCTTGCCCTTTCATGTTTCCCTGGCATATCTGGATTAAATACCTTGCTATGAATCCCCAGTATAGTCTCGTATCCAGCAATCCCAGGGAAGATGGACTTCCTGCCACCACCAAAGCCGGCAAGATAATGAAAGTTTATAGAGCCTGTTACAATAGCCCCATCTACCTCAACAAGGGCACTATTCAAAAGCACATCAAGACCTGATGATGTTTTGCCAAAAAATTTAAGGGCACCCCTGTTGAAACAATCATGGTCAAAAGAGGGGATAACCCTGAAGAGTTCCTCTGAGATAATACCTGCCCTTTCCTCATCGGTCTGTTTTCTATGGTTGCCCAGGGCAAAGATTATCCTTATGTCCTTTTCCTTGAGATAGTCTTCGTATATTAAAGGCAGAAGATAGTCAAGCCCTGAGTATCTTGTTATATCAGGGCATATTACGAGGATCCTCTTAAGATCCTTAAGCCATCTATCCAGGGGCTTTGCATCTATAGGGTCCTTCAAGGATGATAGGAGGGCCTCTTTGGGATTAAGAGGCCCTGGTTCTCTATAATGCAGCATCCTTGCATCCCAGTGGGATGGTAGCCCAAAGGACTGCATTGTTTTTCCGTATTTGAGGGAATACGTCCTCATTTTATACTGTAGAATACCATTTTTCCACCAAAAATTGCGGCATCGCCAAGCTCTTCCTCAATCCTCATAAGCTGATTGTATTTGGCTATCCTCTCGCTTCTTGATGCAGAACCTGTCTTTATCTGCCCTGTATTTGTTGCCACAGCAAGGTCTGCTATAAATGTATCCTCTGTCTCCCCTGATCGGTGTGATATTACACAGGTATAACCTGCCCTCTTTGCCATCTCGATGGTTGTAAGTGTCTCTGTTACTGTGCCTATCTGATTTAGTTTAATAAGGATACTGTTTGCTATACCTTTTTCTATGCCCTCTGCAAATATCCTTGGGTTTGTCACAAAGATATCATCACCTACGATCTGTATCCTTGAGGCGCACCGTTCAGTAAGCTTTTTCCAGCCTCCCCAGTCATTCTGGGCAAGACCATCTTCTATGGATATGATGGGATAATCATTTATTATGGATTCATAGAAATCTATTAGCTTATCGCTTGTCCACTTATTACCATCTAAATGATACCTGCCTTTTTTGTAAAATTCGCTTGCAGCAGTGTCAAGGGCAATCCATACATCCTCTCCTGGCTTATAACCGGCCTTTTCTATGGCAACCATAAGCATATCCAATGCCTCTCTGGTATTCTTTAGTTGTGGGGCAAAACCGCCCTCATCCCCCACGCCTGTGGCAAAACCCTTATCCTTTAAAACATCTTTGAGGGCATGGAAGACCTCTACACCCATTCTTATTGCCTCTTTAAAGCAGTCTGCGCCAGCAGGGACTACCATGAACTCCTGGGCATCAAGGGAATTCTGGGCATGGGCACCGCCGTTTATTACATTCATCATGGGGACAGGAAGTTCCCTTGCATGAACGCCACCAAGATAGCGATATAGGGGTAGGGAGAGATACTCTGCTGCTGCCCTTGCCACTGCCATGGAGACACCAAGGGTCGCATTTGCACCGAGATTGCTTTTATTCTCTGTTCCGTCAAGCTCTATGAGATAATTGTCAATGTATACCTGTTCCAAGGCATCAAGACCCTCAATCTTAGGTCCTATGATATCATTTACATTATCTATCGCCTTTTTTACACCCTTTCCCCTGTATCTTTTTACATCACCATCCCTTAATTCCAGAGCCTCCCTCTCGCCGGTTGATGCCCCTGACGGGACAATTGCCCTGCCCATATAACCGCTCTCGAGCATTACGTCTACCTCAATTGTCGGGTTACCCCTGCTGTCAAGAACCTCCCTTGCATATACATCATATATTGTGGACATATATACCTCCCTCCTGGTTTGAATTAAATCTGTAGGCGTTGGGTTTTCAATTAAATCCAATGCTTATCGTATTTGAGCATAACACAGTAAGGTGTATGAATCAAATATTTTTGGGTTTTTCTTGATTGACAACAGGTTTTGCCTTATGTAATATAAGACCCATGATAAAGAGATACTCATTGAAAAGGATGACAGATATCTGGGAAGAGGAGAATAGGTTCAAAAAATGGCTCGACATAGAGCTCCTTATCTGTGAGGCATACGCAGACCTTGGTATAATCCCCTATGAAGACCTGAAAAACATCAAGGAAAGGGCAGGGTTTTCAGTAGAGAGGATACAGGAGATAGAGGCAAGAACCCGCCATGATGTTGTTGCCTTTATTGAATGTATCTCTGAATATATTGGCCCCTCTTCAAAATATGTCCATATGGGTGTGACATCCTCGGACATACTGGATACCTCATTTTCACTCCTCTTAAGAGAGGCATCAGATATCATAATAGATGATATAAAGGCATTTATGGATGTTCTTAAGGAAAATGCCTTTAGATATAAGGAGCTGCCTATGATAGGGAGGACCCACGGTATCCACGCCGAGCCTATCACATTTGGCCTTAAGATGACACATTTCTATGATGAGATGAGAAGAAATCTTGAGAGGATGGAAGGGGCAAGAGAGAGGATAAACTACGGTAAGATATCTGGTGCGGTAGGGACATTTGCCCATGTCCAGCCATCCATTGAGTTATATGTGTGCAAAAAACTTGGCCTTAAGCCTGCACCTATATCCACCCAGATAATCCCGAGGGATTATTATGCAGAGCTTTTCACAACCCTCTCAATAATCGCCTCATCCATAGAAAAGATGGCATTGGAGATAAGAAACCTCCAGAGGACAGAGGTAGGTGAGGTAGAGGAATACTTCCAGAAGGGTCAGACAGGCTCATCTGCCATGCCCCATAAGAGGAACCCCATAGCATCAGAGAATCTCTGCGGACTTGCAAGGCTTATCCGGGGTTATGCTATGGCAGGCCTTGAAGATATCCCCCTGTGGCATGAAAGGGATATAAGCCATTCCTCTGTGGAGAGGATTATTGGCCCGGATGCAACAATACTCCTTGATTATATGCTTGAGCGTATAAAAAACATGTATAAGAACCTCCTTGTCTATCCTGAGAGGATGGAGAAAAATCTTGAGATAACAAAGGGGCTCTATCATTCAGAGGCCGTGCTATTGAGCCTCATTAAAAAGGGGCTTACAAGGCAGGAGGCATATAGGCTAACCCAGGGTGTGGCTATGAGATGTTATGAGAATAGCCTTGATTTCAGGGATGAACTAAGAAAAGACCCGGATATAAAAAAATACCTATCTGAAAAGGAGATAGATAGAATAACGGACAATAGCCATTACTTTAGATATGTTGACACCATATTTAAAAGGGTTTTTGGGTAATAATCAGAATACCCTGCCCCCCACCACAATCCTCGGTATTCTCAGTGTCGGCTGGGCATCTGAAACAGGGACCCCCTGACCATCCTTACCGCATGTGCCGATACCAAAGCCAAGGTCATCCCCCACCATATCTATCTCTTTAAGGACAGTGAGCCCATTGCCCATCATGGTTGCATTTTTTATCATATCACCTATTTTTCCCTTATTTATTAGATAACCCTCTGAGATCTCAAAAACAAAGTCACCCCTTACTGTATCCACCTGGCCCCCGCCCATCTTTACAACATAGACACCATCATCAACAGATGAGATTATATCCTCTGGCTTATCGGCCCCAGGAAGAATCAGGGTATTGCTCATCCTGGGGATAGGTCTAAATCTAAATGATTCTCTCCTGCCATTTCCTGTAGATTTTTTCTCGTATTTCATGGCGTGGAACCTGTCAAAGAGATAATTTTTAAGGATGCCCTTTTCAACAACTACCGTTCTCTCAGAGGGCACACCCTCATCATCAAAGGCATATGTCCCCCGCATATGGGGGATTGTCTTATCATCCACCACCGTGATAAGTTCCGATGCAACCGGTTCACCAACCATACCCTTATAGCATGACATACCCTCCATGGCAAGGTCTGCCTCGAGCCCATGACCCACTGCCTCGTGAATCATGGTTCCCCCTGCCTCTGAGGCAAGAACAACGGTCTTTATACCCATTGGTGCCTCCCTTGCCCCCAGAAGACCTGACAGCCTCCTTACGGTTTTGGAGACAAGGTCTTCAATCCTTTCATCAGTGAAGAAATCAAAGCCATAGAAACCGCCTATGGCATCATAGGCGGTCTGCAACTCTCCCCTCTCCTCTCCCACAACTGTTATATTCAGGACCACATGTTTTCTTATATCCTCAACCGCCATACCCTCGCTGTTGTATATTTTTATATCCTGACTGCTATCAATATATATGACCCTTACCTGTTTTATCCTTCCCTCCAGGGCCCTTGCCATCTCATCGATCTTTTTTATCATCTGGAGTTTTTTTCCTATCTCTACATCCTTGGGGTCGACCAGTATGGAAAAGGGATACCCCGCCTGTATATGGATAAAATCCCTTATCGCCTTACTGCCATTTTCTTTCAAGGACTTTTTTAGCTCCTTTGATAATCCTACAAGGTGGGCATCCTCAAAGATATTTGTGGATGCAAAAAAGGTCTTCCATGGAGAGATTGTCCTTAGCCCCACACCCCTGTCTGCACCTTTCTCTATTTTTTCAAACCTCGATGATTCAAGCTGGATCCTTGTATATTCTCTTTTCTCTGCGAATATATCCGCGTAGATGGAGTTGCCAGCTGTAAGGATTTTTATAATATTCCCTGGGTTGAACATACTAATCTACCTCCCTGTAATCAATCCCATAGTTTTTCATATCCTTCATAATACCTATAAGGTCTTCTTCAAAAAACTCAGAATATATAATCTCAATAAGACCTATTGGGCCATCTATAACAGAAAGTATACCTATGTCTTCGTAGGATTCGAGGATGGATTTAAGAAATCCAATCATTTCACGCCTGACGATGAACCTCCTTATCTTTTCCACCTAATCTCCTTGGTCTTTCAGCATCTCTACAAATGCCTCGAGCCTCATCCTCTGTCTTGAATCAAGGGGTCTTGGAAGCTCGCCTTCTATGGTGAGGATAGGGCAGTCAATAGTCTCTCTCAGTATCACATCCTCCATTATCCTGTAGCAAAATGACTGGATATAGTGGATTATACCCCTTATGTCCCTTTTTTTTATCTCTGCCTTTATATCATCGAGTCTCGGGAAGATGCCATAGGGATATGTATAGTTGCGGTAGCGTTCCACAATATCAGTTGTCATAAAGGGCATGCTGAATTGTCTTTGCGTTTCATTATATATAACATGACCACCTATAGTGCCAACAAATTGATAGAGGTCCGTCATGATTGGGGGAATACCTATAAAACCAATTCCTACACCCTCTATGGGGTCTCTTTTGCCTGCCTCATCAATAAAATCCTGCGCCATCTTGTTGTATAGCCTGTAATCCCCGAGCATGTCTGATGACCTGACAAGCCACAAGTGGTTTTCATAACCTGTAACAAGCCTGTCCTGCCATGTCATCCTGTCTATCTCGTGGAGCCTTTTCCTCACACCCTCTATCGCTATCTCTGTTGCCCTGAGCCTTCCATTGTCCACGCTAAAGACCGCCATGAGCTTGTCTATCTCTCTTTTGATAACATCCCTATCCCTGTCAAAGGGGAATGAAAAGGGGATAATATTTATACCCTTAAATTGCAGTATCTCTGCCAGTGCCTGGGTATTACTACAGTCTCCCTCCATGACCGCTATTATATTATTTATTTTCTTCTCTATTACAACGCCATAGATGCCTTTTATCCAATTGCACATGCCCTTGGGAAACCCGTCTCTCTCAGCCCTTTCTATATAATGCATAGGCTCGGGGTCTGTAATAAAGATATTATTTAGGTCGCAGGGCGTGAACCCCCCGGCAAAGAGTATCTCAGAGGGGATTGTTGTTGTGAATCCAATTATCCTATCCATGTAAAAACCTGTATATCTCCTTAAATCTCTTGGGCTCTATCTCTTCAGCCCTTATCTTATGTGGTAACCCCATTGCCCTGTATAAGCCAGTTATCTCTTCAGGGCTATAGTGTCGCATCAGGGTGTTTTTCAGGTATTTTCTCCTATTCTCAAAGCATAGCCTTATAAATCTTAACAACCCATCTGGTATATCATGGTAATCTTTTTTGAATACCATTGAAAAGAATACACTGTCAACCTTTGGCGGTGGCACAAATATGGAGGGTTTTAATCTCATAAGGATTTTTATATCAGCTATTAGCTGGCATATAACAGAAAGGGCGCCATATGCCTTATTCGCAGGGCATGAGGCTATCCGTTCCCCTATCTCCCTCTGGACTGTTAAAAACATACTATCCACTACATCCCTCTCATATATTATCTTGAAGATAATAGGGGCTGTAATCTTATATGGTATGTTCCCGAAGACCTTTATCTTTTTATTCTCTGTGAAATTATAGAAATCTATAAGCTGCGTATCAAGGAAGTCGCCGAAGATTACCCTTAGGTTGCTGTGCCTCTCCATAAGTGGCTCTAGGTGTCTACTAAATGTCCTGTCTATCTCTATGGCATAAACAAAACCTGCCCTTTCGCATAGGCATTCTGTAAGGTCGCCCTGCCCTGCCCCTATCTCTACCACTATATCATGGCTGCCTACACCTGAAAGCCTGACTATCTTTTCGAGGATATTTCTGTCTTTTATGAGATGCTGGGATAGGTATTTTTTTAACACAGATATGCTTCCAATCTATGCAACCACCATCTTCATTCTGGAAAAACCTCTGATATCAAGGGGGGAGATGAGCCCTTTTTCAAGATAGTAAGACCCTGTTATGGCAATCATAGCGGCATTATCAGTGCAATAGAGGGGTGATGGAAAATAAAAAGAGATCCCATATGTTTCTGCCTTTTCCTTGAAGATCTCCCTTAGTCTTGAGTTTGATGCAACGCCTCCACCTATGATAATCCTTTTTATCCCATATCTCTTCACTGCCTTTAATGCCTTCCTCCACAGGGTGTCAAACACTGCCTCCTGAAAGGATGCAAGGACATCAGGCAGGTTATCCTCAGTTATTATATTTTTTTTTGTCCAGTTTATAAAGGCGGTTTTGAGGCCGCTAAAGCTGAAATCAAGGTTATCCTCATCAGTCATGGGTCTTGGAAAGATTATGAAATCCTTTTTTCCTGTTCTCGATAGCCTGTCTATAACCTGACCACCAGGATAGCCTATGCCGAGAAATTTTGCTACCTTGTCGAATGCCTCTCCTGCTGCATCATCCCTTGTGCTACCAATAACACTGTATCTGCATGGTTCATGGAAGAGAAGGATTGTTGTATGGCCCCCTGATACTACAAGACCAATAAAGGGAAATTCTATCTCCTCTTCAAGAAATATACTCATGGCATGCGCCTCTACGTGGTTTATGCCTATTAAGGGGGTCTTGAGGGATAAGGCAAGCCCTTTTGCAAAACAAAGCCCTACAATGATAGAGCCAATAAGGCCTGGACAGTTTGTTACGCATATAGCATCTATAGATTTTGGGGATATACCTGCCTCGGCTATGGCAGCACTATATATGCTGCCTATCAGCTCTACGTGCCTTCTTGAGGCAATCTCTGGGACAACCCCCCCAAAGACCTTGTGGAGATCTGCCTGGCTCGATACAATATTGGAAAGTATATTGTTTCTGTTCTCTAGTATTGCTATTGACGTATCATCGCAGGATGTATCTATACCCAGTATTATCATAACAATAGTAAATCAGACCATAGTCTGAAGCCTGAAGACCCTTTAATCGTTAAGGTGCTATCTATATCTTATAACCACTATTCACGCCTATATCTCCTGCCAAAAGATCTCTATTTTTTCTTTCTTTCTTAGATCCTTGAGTAGGGCTCTAACAAATTCCTCACCCTTTTTTGTGACAAGAAACCTCTTGTACTGTTCTTTTTCGTTTTCCCATTCCTTTTTATCAGGTAGTTTCTCATCCCTGTAGGAAAATATATAATATCTGCCCGAGATCTCTATCGCCTTGTTATATATAGGGTTCTTTTCAGAGAGAGAAAATACACCTATATGTTCCTGTGGAATTGCACCTATGCCAGGGATGGAGTTGGAGCGCCTTGGCATGAAACCTGTAGCCTTTGCACCCTTGAAATCTTTTTTTGCAAGGGCATCTTCTGCAACGGACTTTGCATATTGCCTTGCCTTTTCCATGGCAATCCTTTCCCTTAATATCTTCAAGGCAGTTGCCTTGTCAAAGGGCTTACCTGGCTCAACATCGATGAGTTTAAATATATAAGCCTTTGAATCTTCTCTTACAGGCAGCGATACATCGCCCTTTTTCATGTCCTTTAACCACTCTGCGATATTAAGGTTTCTAAATCTTTTGAGTATCTCGCTCTCCTTTATATATCCAAGGTCTACAACTGATAGGCCATTTTTTTTTGCATAGGCATCTATGTCCTCTGTCTTAAGGAGGTCCATATAAACAACATCATCCTTAATGCCTGATCCTCCATCAATTATAATGTATTTCAGTCTATATGCATTTTCATTCTTGAATGAATTCTTTTCTTTTTCATATAGCTCTTCTATCTCCTTATCGGTGATATTGACCCTGCCTGTATAGTCTTTGGGGTCATATACCTTATAAAACATATCTATCTTGCCTTTTTCATCTACGTATGCCCTCCAGATTTCATCATTGTCAATGAATACGCCATTGTCAATGAGTATATTGATCAACCTTGATGTAATAATGGATACCCTTTCACCCTCTTCAAATCTCTTGGGATCAAGGTTGTTTCTTCTTAGTATCTCTTCATATGCCTTCTGGCTGAACCTCCCATCCCTCCTGAATGCATTCATTCCGGTTATATAATCATTGAGTTCCCTGTCATAGACCTTTAGACCTGCCTTCTTGGCATTTATAAGGATAACATATCTATCAATCAGTTCATCCATGACCTTTTCTTTGATTTTAAGTGATTTCATAGTATTTTCGTCTAGGCTGTCTTTATATATCATCTTGTAGATATTGAGAAATCTGTTATATGTATCTGCGTATTCAGTGTAATATACCTTATACCCTCCAACCTTAGCAACTATCTTTTCCCTTTCTCTGAAAGAACCTACCCCCCAGAAAATAAAGACAATTATAATAATACCGAATATAGCCTTTATCATAAAACCAGTTGCATGTCTTCTCATAAATTTTAACATTACGTCACCCTGCCTTATTGATTTTAAGTCACTAAAATAGTATATTAAAAACGCTTTTTCAATAACTTTAATCAACAATGAAAACGAAGGGATGGAGATAATGTTTGAATCTTTACTGGGTATAATGTCAAAGGACCTTGCCATAGACCTTGGAACAGCAAATACGCTTGTTTACGTAAAAGGTAGGGGTATAGTATCCAATGAGCCATCTGTTGTGGCTGTCCACAGGGACTCAAGGGGGGCAAAAAAGGTAATAGCAGTTGGTGAAGAGGCAAAAAAGATGCTTGGCAAGACACCAGGCAATATAACAGCCATCAGACCCCTCAAGGATGGTGTAATTGCAGACTTTGAGATTACAGAGGCGATGCTGAAATACTTTATACAGCGCGTCCATAACAAAAAATCCTATGCAAGGCCAAGGATTGTTATATCAGTCCCATCAGGTATAACACCGGTAGAAAAAAGGGCTGTAAAAGAATCTGCTGAATCTGCTGGTGCAAGGGAGGTATATCTGATAGAGGAACCCATGGCAGCGGCAATAGGGGTTGGCCTGCCTATTACAGAGCCAAACGGTAATATGATAGTTGATATAGGTGGAGGAACTACTGAGGTAGCGGTTATAAGCCTTGCAGGTATTGTTTACTGCAATTCTGTAAGGGTAGCAGGGGATAAGATAGACGAGGCAATAATCCAGTATGTTAAGAGAAAATACAACCTCTTGATCGGAGAGCGAACAGCAGAGCTCGTAAAGATAGAGGTAGGCTCTGCATATCCCAGCCCTGATGAAGAGGAGTTGGTCATGGAGATTAAGGGGAGAGACCTTGTAGGTGGTATACCAAAGACCCTTGAGATAACCGCAAAAGAGGTAAGGGAGGCCATTGCAGAGCCTGTGAACGCCATTGTAGAGGGTGTGAGAATCGCACTGGAGAGGACACCCCCAGAGCTTGCGTCAGACATTGTTGATAAAGGTATTGTGATAAGTGGCGGTGGTGCATTGCTTAGAAACCTTGACCTTTTATTGAAAGAGGTAACAAGATTGCCTGTAATAATTGCCGAGAACCCCTTGACCGCTGTGGTAGAAGGTTCTGGCAAAGCCCTTGATGAGGTAAATCTATTAAAAGAGATTGCAACCTATTTTTAAAAACCTAAGGCATTGAAGACCCCCTTAATAATCATTATAATTGCAGTGTTGGTGCTTACTGTCTCATTCTTTATTTTTACCAGGACGCCTATATTTGTAAACAATTACTTAAAAATTAAGATTTCTTGTGGTGAGATAGTAGGTCCTGCCTTAAGATTACTAAAAGAGCCCTTTACGGGTGCCAGATACATATTTAATACATATATGAATCTTATTGATGCAAAAAAAGAGAATTATTTATTAAAGAAAAGGATAGATGAATTACTCCTTGAAAATCAGAGGATACCGGAATTGGAGCAGGAGAATAGAAGATTAAAGACTATACTTAAGCTTGCTGAGTCAAATCCAGGTACATCGGTGGTGGCAAAGGTGATTGGAGAGGACCTAAAAAACTGGTTCAAATGTATCATCGTAGATAAGGGAAGGGACCATGGCATAAATGAAAAGATGCCTGTGATAACACCCAAGGGGATTGTTGGGCAGGTTGTAGAGGTTAATAAATGGCATTCCAAGGTAATGATTATCAACGATACGAATTCATCAGTAGATGTGAACATTGAGGGCAGGGATACAAGGGGTGTCCTCGAAGGCACAGGATATACAGTATTAAAGTTAAAATATATAACAAAAAATGATGAGGTTGAGGTAGGGGATAAGCTTGTGACCTCAGGCAAGGATAGCATCTACCCAAAAGGCATACCAACAGGGATAATAATAGCCATCGATAAGCAAAAGGCAGGGATATTTTACGATATAGATGTGATGCCCTATAATAATTTTAAAAGGCTTGAAGAGGTGATGATCCTAAGGAAGAGATGAAGGTATCCATATATATCCTAACAGGGTTTTTTTGTGCTGTAATTGAGTCATCAATCCTTTCATTTATCCCTGCAGAGTTCCTAAAACCTGATGTAACCATGCCCTTTGTAATGTATAATATCTTTTTTCTTTCACCCCAGGCAGGGTTAATCACATCTGTTGCCATGGGCATGATACAGGAGATTTTATCAAATGCACCTGATGGCTCAATGATATTTACAAAAATGACCATTTTTATCTTTGCATTATTCTTTAAAAACAAGCTTTACATAAACTCAAAGTTTAGCTTTTCCTATATATGCGCTGGGGCCGTGATAGCAGAATCATTCATATATCTTGTTCTCTCATGGCTTTTACGGGGAGAGTCCGGAAAGGCAGAGAATGTCCTGTTTTTTATGCTCCCTAACGCAATCTTTACAGGGTTTATAGCTATTTTTATATTTTCTTTTATCGGATTCCTTAATACAAAATATTTTGTCAGGGAATGAGATAATTATCAAATTAGAGGGTTGGGCTTGGAACATTTTGTAAAAGACAGTAACACAATTGAGGATAGTAAGTATGTTTGGTCAAAACGTATAGTTGTCCTTATTCTTATTATACTCCTGATAAGACTCTGGGATCTCCAGATAATGAGGGGTTCAGAGATGAAGAGGCTGTCAGAGCAGAACCGCATAAGAATTAATAAGATTGTTGCGCCAAGGGGGGTCATCTATGACAGAAAGGGCAGGATCATCGCAGATACAAGGCCATCTTTTAATATATATATATCCCATGAGGATATGAAAAATTTTGATCAGACCATCGATGGGCTGACAGCGCTTATTAAGATAAGCAAGGAAGAGATCATGGAAAAACTTGAGGCCGCCAAGGGACAGCCCGCATCCTTCCCTGTTAAGATAAAATCCGATGTATCGCTGGATGATGTGGCAAAGATTGAGGCGAATAGGGTCTATCTCCCTGGTGTTAATATACAGGTAGAACCAAAGAGGTTTTATCACTATGGCAAGATGTTCGCCCACCTTGTTGGCTATGTCTCAGAGATAAGCGATGAGGAGCTTAAAAAAAAGGAATATCAGAATTATTCGCCCGGAGATTTTATAGGCAGATATGGGCTAGAGAGGTCATATGAGACCTATCTAAGGGGCGTTGATGGAGAAAAAAGGGTTGAGGTGGATTCAAGGGGCAGGGAGATGAGGATTCTTGAGCAGAAAAACCCTATCCCAGGCAATAGCATTTATCTAAATGTGGATTTAGATATCCAGGGTGCTGTTGATAAGGCATTTGAGAACAAAAGGGGGGGCTGTATTGCTGTTGACCCCAAGACAGGGGGGGTGATTGCACTGGTGAGCAGCCCTACCTTTGATCCTAATAAATTTGTTTCAGGTATAACAAAAGAGGAGTGGCAGATAATTGCCCTTGATAAAAAACACCCATTGCAAAATAGGGTGATACAGGGAAGATACCCTCCAGGGTCTACATTCAAGATAGTCCCTGCCATAAAAGGACTTGAACTGGGTATTATAGATGAGAGGACATCCTTTTCCTGCAGGGGTGGATTCTCATACGGGGGGAGGGTATTTAGGTGCTGGAAAAAAGGGGGACATGGAAATATAAATGTCCACCGGGCAATAGTAGAATCGTGTGATGTTTTTTTCTATAACCTTGGCTTGAGATTAGGGGTTGATAGGATTCATGAGATATCAGATTTAATAGGTCTTGGCAGGGTAACAGGCATAGATCTGCCAGGAGAAAAGGATGGGCTTATCCCTTCCACCCAGTGGAAGAAAAAGGTCTATGGAAAACAATGGTTTGAGGGCGAGACAGTCTCTGTGTCCATAGGTCAGGGGGCAGTATGGCTTACGCCCATTCAGCTTGTCCAGCTTGCATCCTTTGTTGCCAATGAAGGTATTAATTATAAACCTATGATAGTGAATAGGATAGTATCACAAGAGGGGAAGGTTATAAAGACCTTTGAGCCGGTTATGAACACAGATGCAAGGCTTAAAAAAGAGACTATAAGGATAGTAAAGGATGGGATGAAGGGTGTTGTAAATGAGGGAGGCGGCACTGCCTATGGTTCACGTCTTGAGCATATAAGTATGAGTGGTAAAACAGGAACCGCCCAGTCTGTAGGTGAAAAGGGGAAAAACCTTGGTGACCATGCCTGGTTTATAGCCTATGCACCATCGGATAATCCTGCTATAGCAATATCTGTGCTTGTTGAGTACGGAGGCCATGGCTCCTCTGTTGCAGCCCCTGTTGCAAAGACAATAACAGAGGCAATGTTTAAGGAGAACAAAGAGATAAAAGAGGTAAGATTAAATGGGAATAGATAAAAGAAGGTTTTATCATATAGACTGGTATCTTATAATAAACGGATTTTTACTCTTTGGGGTAGGGATATTTAATCTTGTAAGTGCAACAAGCTCATTTTACAGCGGTTCTCTTAATTTCTTAATAAAACAGCTCATTGCTTTTCTGATGGGTATAGGGTTCATCTTGATAATCATACATTATGACTACAGGACAATAGTCCATCAGTCAAAATGGCTATATGGTGTTGGATTGTTTCTTGTTATCATTGTCCTCATTATAGGTATGGCTGCAGGGGGCGCAAGGAGATGGATCAATATATTTGGCATGAATATACAGCCCTCTGAATTTATGAAGCCCATACTTATCCTGTTTCTGGCAAATATTCTGCATGAAAAGAAAAAGCATAATATGAAACTGGGGTTACGGGATATTATGCTGCCTCTGGCAGCCGTATTTATTCCAGCTATACTTGTAATAAAACAGCCAGATCTGGGAACAGGGATTATAATAATCCTTACGAGCTTTTGCATACTGTGGTTTGTGGGTCTTAAGAGGTCAACATATGCCATACTTCTTGCCTTTGGTGTTATTTCGCCCTTTGTAGCATGGATGTATATCATGAAGCCTTATCAAAAGATGAGGATACTGAGTTTTATAAACATAGATTCAGACCCATCTGGTTTTGGTTATCATGCAAAGCAGGCAATGATTGCAGTAGGTTCAGGTAGATTCTTTGGTAAGGGCTATATGGAGGGGACACAGCACAAGCTGCAGTTTATACCAGAACACCATACGGATTTTATTTTTACTGTTATTGGTGAGGAATGGGGTTTTTTTGGTTCTATAATATTATTTCTGCTCTTTGCGTCATTTATATGGAGGTGTATCAAGATTGCCCAGACAGCCCATGATGAGATAGGTGCAATAATTGCCTTTGGTGTCGGGACAATGATATTTCTCCAGTTTTCTATAAATGTTATGATGACTATACATCTTGCCCCTGTGGTTGGTATACCACTACCTTTTATAAGCTATGGGGGGTCATCTCTTTTATCTATCCTTGCATCTGTTGGTCTTCTCTTAAATATAAACATGCGAAGATACATGTTTTAGAGACAGATGGAACATAATCTAAAAATTTCTTGACAAATTACATCTATCAAGGTAGAAGTTTGAATACAGTATACAAAATAACCTACTGATAAAAAGACATAAAGAGAGGGGGGTGATAATTCAAATACATAATCTTCGTTAATATCTTTCATTAAAATTTAAAAAATAGGGGGTGTAATATGAAGTTCAAAAAATTACTTTTTTTATTAACAGTAGTAGTATTTGTTTTATCTATCCAGATAGCTATCCCTAAGATAGTGTCAAGCCAAACAATAACGCTTAAGTATGCAAATTTTCCTCCTGCTCAGACATTTCCATGTGTGCAGATGGAACGATGGGCAAAAGAGGTGGAAAAGAGGACAAATGGAAAGGTGAAGATTCAGACCTTCCCTGGGGGGACACTTCTGCCGGCAAAAAATATCTTTGATGGTGTGATATCAGGCACAGCAGATATAGGAAATTTTGCCATGAGTTATCAGCCAGGAAGATTCCCTGTCTCTGAGGCGATAGACCTTCCCATTGGCTTTAATAGTGCAAAAGCGGCGAGCATGGCCCTTTTTGACCTAATTGAAAAATACCAACCTAAAGAATTTGAAAAGGTAAAGGTTTTGACACTCTTTACTTGTCCACCAGCTGACCTTATGACAAAAACACCGGTTAAGACCTTAAAAGATCTCAAGGGGATGGAGCTTAGGGCATCAGGGACAGGGGCAGAGGTTCTAAAACGTCTTGGGGCAACGCCTATAGGAATGCCACAGTCAGAGGCACCAGAGGCAATACAGAAGGGTATCGTAAAAGGTAATGTTTCTTCTATGGAAATCTTGAAAGACTTTAACTTTGCAGCTTATCTGCCTTATGCCACAGAGGCAAATCTTTTTGTTGTATCATTTGCAGTGGTTATGAATAAAGATAAATGGAATTCGTTGCCGCAGGATATAAAGAAGGTCTTTGATGATTTAAGACGTGAACAGTCAGAGTGGACAGGCAAATATGTGGATGACCATGTAAGGGAATCGCTCCAATGGTCAAAACAAAAATATAATCATCAGCTACTCAAGTTATCAAAAGAGGATATGAATGAGATTGCGCGTCTCACAAAACCTATGATCGATGACTACATAAAGAAGGCAAACAGCATGGGTCTCCCAGGCGAACAGATTATAAAAGATGTATATAATTTGAAGGCAAAATACGAGCAGATCTATAAGTAAAGATAGTAAAAAAGGTGCCCGTGAAGGGCACCTTTTTTTAACAAAGAAAATTGTATACAATTTTTTTTTGGAGGCAAAGATGAAATACCTTACAGCAATCAGTGATTTTCTGAATAAAATCTTTATGGTTCTTGGTGCGATATCTGTTCTTGCACTAATGGTGCTAGCAACAGGCAATGTAGTTCTCAGAATTTTTAGTGCCCCCTTTGGCGGTGCATACGAGATTGTATCCTTTATAGGGGCTATCGTTATTGCCTTTGCCCTTGGTTACACACAGCAGAGGAAGAATCATATTGTGGTTGATATACTTACTGAAAGGTTTCCAAAAAAGATTCATAAGGTCCTTGATATAATAAATTATTTTATAACAATGATCTTTTTTAGCTTGATTTCATGGCAGATATTTCTTTATGGAGTAAAGGTATGGAGATCTGGCGAACTTTCAGAGACCCTTAAGGTCATCTATCATCCTTTTGTATTTTGTGTTGCCTTAGGATTTGCTGTATTTTCTTTCACATTACTCATTGATTTACTGAAATCACTACTACTGAAAGAGGAGAATTAATCATGGAAGGCCCAATACTTGGTATTGTTGGTATATTTGTAATGTTTGCAATCCTTTTTTTGTTTAAGATACCAGCTGCATTTACTATGGCTTTAGTAGGCTTTCTCGGGGTTGCATATGTTACTGATTTTAAGGCTGCATTGGGCATGATAGGCCCTGATCTCTGGAATATCTTTTCAAATTATGGGCTTACTGTTATCCCGATGTTTATTCTGGTTGGGGAGTTTGCCCACTATGGAGGATATAATAATAGTCTATACAGCGCTACCTATAAATGGTTTGGGCACTATAAAGGCGGGCTTGCCATAACAACTATTATGGCATGTGCTATATTCTCAGCAATCAGCGGTTCCAATACTGCAACTGCTGCCACTATGAGTAATGTGGCAGTGCCTGAGATGAAAAAATACAACTATCATCAACAATTAAATGCAGGGGCTGTTGCTGCAGGTGCAACCCTTGGCGTCCTTATACCACCAAGTATAGTCCTGGTGGTTTATGGTCTATATACAGGTCAATCAATAGGGAAACTTTTTTTTGGCAATGTCATCCCGAGTGCAATCCTAACCATTTTTATTGCCGCCACAGTAATCTTTATATGCTGGAGACACCCTGATTGGGGACCAAAGGGACCTAAAAGTTCATGGAAAGAAAGATTTAAGGCCCTTCCAGACTTAATTGATATCTTTGTACTTTTCGCAATCATTATGTTTGCCCTATTTACAGGCGTTGTTACTGCCACAGAGGCTGCAGCGGCAAGCTGTGCATTAGGCCTTATTTTATGTCTCATCCGCAAAAAAATAACCCTTAAAGGCTTTTTGGCATCTTTAAATGATACGCTTCGTATATCCTGCCTTGTTTTTATGATTGTTGCAGGGGCTGTAATTTTTAGCCGTTTTCTCGCCATTACAAGACTGCCATTTGAGGCAGCAAACATGATAAGCGCACTTCAGCTTCCCAACTGGGTGCTTTTCTGGATTATAATACTCTGCTATATAATCGGTGGATGCGTAATGGATGCCCTTGCCTTTCTTTTAATATCTCTTCCTATCTTTTATCCAATTGTTATGGCAATGGGGTATGACCCTATATGGTTCGGTCAGGTTATATGTATTGTAACTACAATGGGTTCAATAATGCCCCCTATAGGGATATGCTGTTATGTTGTGGCTGGTATGGCTAAGGATATCCCCCTTGCCACAGTTTTCAGGGGGGCAATGTACTATATTCCCTCCTATATATTATCTATAATAGTGCTTATGTTGTTTCCTTATGCAACTGTGCTTATATTGTCTAATATTGTAAGGTAAGACAAGGCAAGACCCCTTGCAAAATCTTGTGAAGGTCTTGTGTGCGAGGTTTCGCAAAGGGTCTCTTGTATTAACTGTATTTTTCAGGCCATTATTTTGCCCTAAAGATTTGTTGTTGTATTAAACCCACCTCCAGATATATTATCATGCCTTGCAAATAAGGCGCTGTGGGTCTACCTCATTTCTCAAAATCATAAGCTCTAACTCTGTGGGGGCTGCAGCCTGTCTTGCCTTTGATACATCTATATTAAAACCAGTATTCTCGATTATCTTATCTATGGTTACACCAGGATAATACTCATCAAGATACATCTCCTTGGTAGTATCATCAAAACGCATTATCCCAAGATTTGTAACCACAGCGAGGGCACCACCCCGTATAAGCCCAAGTTTTTGTCTTGTATCGCCTCCTTTATACCAGCCAACGCTGGTGAGGTAGTCGAGTTTTTCCACAAACCTTCTCTTTTCATGCAGCATAAAAGTTATAACCCCTGAGGCAAAGGATGCTACGTCACAGGCACCCCCGCTTCCTGAGAATCTTGTCTTAGGCCTATGGTAATCCCCTATGGATGTTGTATTGAGGTTGCCATATTTATCAATCTGGGCAGCACCAAGGAATGCTATTGTATGGAGCTTTCTGTGTCCCACTATAGAGAATGCCTCTATAAGCCCTGAGTTTAAACATGTCCCGCTCATTACCCGGAGGTCTGATACTGCCATGGGTATCTCATCAAGAGAAGGATCAATACCGCCGGTTTCAAAAAAGATGACAGCCCTTGGTGCATATATCCTTTTTGCAGCTGTGGCAGCAAGCATGGAGACCCCTGTCCCCGCAAAGACAATATCACCGTCTTTTATAAAACGCCCTGCACTGATTGCCATCATTTCATTATCTGAATATTCTAAAGCCATTTTTTACCCTCCCTTATTTCTATCTCCATTATACTTTGATTATCTTCTGTCCAGACCCACTGCATAACCAAGGACAGGATTTGCCTTTATCTTGAGAAGCATATTGCTGCCGATTTTATTAAGATATTCCTCATGATTTTTTACGCCATATACCCATTCATCAAGATACTCTTTAAATTTATTGTCATCCTCTGCAAGTACTTTATACATATTTAGATGCTTCGGGTCATAATCATAGAAGCCAAAACACCCTGTTGGATGGGCTCCGTATGGTAGTCTAATAATGGCATCCACAAAAAAGGGTGGTAGGGAGTTCTGGTCAGGGTCAAGCCTTATAAAAGAGCGTGGAACAATCTCCTCACATGTTACTATCACAATATCTGCGGATTTTGCCTGTTCAATATCTGCAAATGTCAGACCCTTTATGCGCACCGTGCCATCTTCTCCTATATATTGGACATGGATAAGCGCCACATCCGGGGTAAGGGCTGGCAAAAGTACCATCTCATCCTTATCTTCAGTAAATGGGTTCTGCATCACTGCCAATTTTTTTCTTGCCACCTTTCTTTCCTTCCTTATCTCTTTTGAGAAACCTTCAAGGTTTAATAAATCTGAGCCAAGGCCTGACTTGGTAGGTATAAAAGGAATATTTAATGCCCCGGCAAGAAATCTTAGACTCATCTGATAGTTGGAATAGTCCTCAAATTCTATCCCACCTTGCTGGATTGCCTTTTTAAATCGTATACAGGTGGGGGCATATCTGCCATTTCCGCCGTATGCAATCTCAAGCCTTTTGACGCATCCTGCCCCTATAAGGACATCAAGTGCCTGCCCATGGGAATGACAGACAATGTGAAGGTCTTTTATCCCCTGTCTGATGATTTCATAGGCAACTGCCATAGGATTTCTGACAATAGTAAAGCCTCCAAGGGCAATCTGGCTGCCATTTTTTATAAATCTTCTAACTGCATCATCGAGATTCATTAGTTTATCGGCAATCTCCATGTTATTCCCCATTATCCCCTCCAAATTATATTTAGATATTTTTGATTTAATAGTATTATCGTCTTTTCCAGAGACCCCATTTAGCTATTGTAATTTTAGATTACCTTAGCTATCTATTTAGCATTATGAATAGATTAAGGTCAAGCCCTTTTATTTTTAAATAAGCCAAATTGCCCTGTTATCAAAAACATGATAAATCCACAGGTTGGAATCATCCCGTGCAGCATCTCTGTGTTTATCTTTCATTGCTATGCCGCTGCGACCAATTTTTGGATAAACCCCTGATTTTATCACCATATGAGGTGCTTGCTACAAATATCTATCTATATTTTTTGTGATTTTCAAAGAAATAGATCCTCAATAAATTCTAAATATAGAATAGATCCTTGCAAATGATAAGCCCAAATGGCAAAAAGTTAAAAAACCATTGACAACTTTAGCATAAAATGATACCTAACAGAATAATAAGTAACTTTAAATAATTGAAATTAACTTTGTTTTGGAATATTGAGACAAGCCTAAGACAATTAAAAAAGGAGGGAGGATATGGGTATTGATTCAATGTTTGATAAGGATAGGAAGATTAAAAGACGTGATTTTCTAAAGCTCGCAGGCGCTGCTGGGGGCGCAATGATTTTCAGCAACCCAACCCATGTTTTTGGTCAGGACAAAAAGAGGATCTCTATTGCAACAGGTGGGATGGGAGGCGTCTATTTTGTTATGGGCGGTGGCATTGCAAGCCTTGCAACAAAATATGCAGGTGTTGAGGCTGCAGCAGAGGTTACCGCCGCATCGGTTGATAACTGTAAACTACTTGCAGCTAAAAAGGCAGACTTTGGATTTATTATGGGTGATACAGGTTATGATGCCTTCAAGGGGGTAGGTCACTTCAAGGGCAAACCTCTCCCAGTTAGAACAGCCGCGGTTCTGTATCCAAATCTTATGCATGTGGTGACTGTAGAGGGTAAGGGCATAAAAAAGGTATCAGACCTTAAGGGAAAAAGGGTCTCTACAGGTGCGCCTGGAAGCGGGACAGAGGTGAAGGCATTGAGGGTGCTTGAGGCAGCAGGCATAAACCCTGATAAGGATATAAAAAAAGACAGGCTTGGCGCAGGAGAATCAGCAGGGGCATTGAAGGATGGCAAGATAGACGCATATTTCTGGGATGGTGGTGTCCCAACCTCCTCTGTCCTGGACCTCGCAGCATCCCCAGGGATTAAGATGGTTCTTATCTCACACGATGAGCTTATCCCCAAGATGGTTCAGAAATATGGACCTGTATATTATAAATCTGTTATTCCAAAAAAGGTATACACAGGGATTGAATACGACACAGCCGTAGCCGCAGTTGGTAACCTTTTGATGTGCCATCAGGATTTGGACGAAAAGATTGTTTATAATGTTCTTAAGGCAATATTTGACCATCTAAAAGAGCTTGTAGCAATACATAAAGAGGCGCTAAACATAAACCTAAAAGATGGTGCGTCCAATAAAGCAGTTCCTTATCATAAGGGTGCGCAGAAATTCTTTAAAGAAAAAGGGTTCAACGTCCCTGTTTGATACATATATGGGATACAGGCTAAAAAAAACTATCCTGTATCCCTTTATTTTCTGTTTATTCTGTCTTCTTCTCTTTGGTTATATTGTAAGGATTCAAGTCCTTGAGATCGGGGAAGGCGGCAAACCGATAAGGATTCGCAATAGAGATATTGTCACCCTTCAATACACCCATTCAATGTATGGTGTAACAGTAAAAGAGAGGCTTATTGTTGATGAAGGCAGGCTTATCCTTTATCATGTTGATACAAATGATGCTGCCCTTGAATATTTTGGCATAGAAGGGAAGGAGAAGTATAACGTAAGGGTTGATATAAAGGGGATCGGTATACCTAAGGATAGTATTGGAAACCACATATTATATCTTAGAGATAAGGCGCTAAAGATCTCTCAATACAATGACCTGCAAGGAATTATCCACATAAGATTAAGAAAAATTCCACTGATAGTGTTCCTTATATCCTATGTATGGAGGTAATCTATGGAAGATAAAAAAAAGTCTATCCTCGATGAAGCTGCTGAACAGTTGACTGAAGAGCAGAAGAAAAAACTCGAAGAGATTATTGAAGAGGAAGAGGGCGTAACAAGAAAGGTTAAGGGTTTCTGGAATTATACTATAACAACCCTTGCTGTTGCCATGTCTCTTTTTGCGCTTTATGCAACAGTATTCCCTGTTACAACTCAAATCTTAAGGGGTGTTCATGTTGCCTTTATGATTATCCTTTCCTTTTTGTATTACCCAATGACTAAAAAATTTAAAAATAAGATCAATGTTATAGATATCGTGCTTGCATTAATAGGTATTGCCTGTATTCTTTATATGCTTATTGATTTTGAGGATTTTATATATAGGGCAGTTACCCCAGAATTATGGGATAAGATACTTGGTATTGCATTCATTATCCTTATACTTGAGGCTACAAGGCGTAGTGCGGGATGGATAATGCCGGTTTGCAGCATCCTATTCCTTGTGTATGCCTACGTTGGTCCATGGCTACCTGCGCCCTGGACACACAGGGGTTATGATATTGAGCGTATTATTGGTCATATGTATATGACTCTTGAGGGTATATTCGGGGTTCCTATAGATGTATCATCTTCGATTATAATCATGTTTACTATATTCGGCGCATTCCTTACAGTCTCTGGCGCAGGGAAATTCTATGTCGATTTCGCCTTTACGGCAATGGGCAGGAAACCAACAGCGGCAGGTAGGGCTGTGCTGGCCACATCATATCTCCTTGCAATGGCATCTGGGTCAGGTGTTGCGAATACGGTTGCTATAGGTTCTGTGGCGTATCCCATGCTGTCAAAGTCTGGATACGATAAGGATAATGCAGGAGGGTTCCTTGCAGCAGGGGGTATGGGCGCAATCACAACGCCCCCTGTTATGGGTGCTGCCGCCTTTCTCATAGCAGAATTCTTGAGGATTAGTTATGTGGATGTTATAAAGTTAGCCCTGATTCCTGCAGCTATATATTATTGGGGGTTACTGCTTATGGTTGAATTTGATGCTAAAAAATTTGGCTTGAAGGCAGTGGTAATAGAGAAGAAGTATACCCTATGGCAATTGACTAAGATGTATGGCTTTCATTTCCTTCCCCTTATCGCAATTGTTGTCTTTCTTGTTAAGGGATATACCCCCTCGGTCTCTGTGCTTGCCGCAATAATTACGTGTTTCCTTACCTCTTTTATTAGGAAGGATACTCGATTTAACCTTTCAAGGCTGATTGAGGCACTAAAACAGGGTTCGCTGACAGTCCTTAATGTTGCCGCCATATGCGCCTCAGCAGGCATTATTGTGGGGGTGGTTAGCCTAACAGGTCTTGGCCTTAAACTTTCTACGATAATTATCCAATATGCAGGAGGAAACATCCTGCTGACTGCACTGTATACAGGCATCCTTTTATGGGTTATCGGCCTTGCAGTGCCTATTACAGCTACATATATCATTGCAGCGGTTATTGCCGCCCCTGCCCTTGTTCAACTTGGGGTGCCTGAATATGCCGCCCATATGTTTATATTTTATTATGCCCTTCTCTCTGAGGTCTCGCCGCCAACTGCCCTTTCTCCTTTTGCAGCTGCAGCCATAACAGGAGGTGACCCATTCAAGACCACCATGATGGCATGGAAATACTGTATACCAGCGTTTTTAATGCCCTTTATTTTTACTGTTATTCCAGAGGGGAGGTCACTCTTGTTGCACTGGGAGGATATTGGCATGACCCATGGGATCTGGATTCTCTTTACATCATTCGTTGGCATAGGCATGCTTGCATCAGGCGCATCAGGTTGGCTCCTCAAAAGGTCAAGCGTCCTTGAAAGGGCTATAATGATAATTGGCGCCCTTGGTTTTGTCTTCCCAAATCGAATAGGCGATATTATTGGTTTTGCCTGTCTTATCATCGTATTTCTAATGCAGAAATTCAGAAAAATAGATACAGGATCGCTTCAGACTGCCTCTTGAGGGCTATAGACTAAACAAAAATATATAATATTAAAAAATGAGCCGGTGGTTTCACCGGCTCATTAATCTTTATGCTGCTAAGGTAAGGCAGTTAGACTTTTTCAATAGCAAGCATGGCTGCACCGAGTGCGCCTACTATCTGTGGTTCAACATGGATCTTTATCTGGGTATTCAGTGCCTTTTCAAGTGCCTTTACCACACCAATATTTTTTGCAACGCCGCCTGTCATTATTACATCAGGCTGTGCCCCGCCAAGCCTTGTCAGAAGCCCCATGGTCCTGTCAGATATTGCCTTGTGGATACCATAGAGTATATCCTCAAGGGCCTCGCCTTCGCTTACAAGGGAGATAACCTCTGATTCAGCAAAGACAGTGCATATGCTACTAATAGTTAACTCTTTTTTGTGCTGAAGCGATATATCACCTATCTTATCAAGGTCAACATTTAAGGCCTTTGCCATAACCTCTATGAATCTTCCGGTCCCTGCTGCGCATTTATCATTCATCTCAAACTCAACAACCCTACCTTTTTCATCCACCCTTATAACCTTTGTGTCCTGACCACCTATATCAATGATAGTCCTTGCCTCTGGAAACAGATAGTTTACACCCTTTGCTATGCAGGTAATCTCAGTAACAGCCTGTTGTGCAAAGTCAGCCCTTTTTCTTCCGCAGCCCGTTGCGACAGTGTATGATATATCTGATGGCTGTTTGGATGAAAAGGCAAGAACCTTTTCAAGCGCCATTTCAGCAGTCTTTCTTGAGTCTGCCCCGGTCTGTAGTATTGTGTATCCTACAATACCCTTATCTTTATCGAATAAAAGGGCCTCTGTGGTTATAGAGCCTATATCTATACCGGCAACTAACATTTTATTTCACCCCTTATTATTCTATTACTGCGAGGACAGTATCTGCATCTACTTCCTGACCTGCTGCAACCTTAATCTCCTTTACAACGCCGCTGACAGGAGAAGCTATGGGCATCTCCATCTTCATTGCCTCAAGTGTAGCTATCTGGTCATCTTCGCTCACCTTATCTCCTACCTTCACCAGGACGTTTATGATCTTACCTACCATTGGAACTGTCACCTCTGTAGCCATTTTTTTCCTCCTTAAAAAATTTATAAATTTTTTATGCCTTCCTGTAACCCAGGGCAAACTGGGCAATAATCATCTTCTGGATGTTAGATGTGCCTTCCACGATCTGATATGACTTTGCATCTCTTAAGAATCTCTCGACTGGGTATTCAGAGGAGAAGCCATAGGATCCGAATATCTTTACTGCCTCAGATGCACAGAAATTGGCTGATTCTGCAGCATAGTATTTTGCCATAGAGGTCTCAAGGGTATTATTCATACCCTGGTCCTTCTGCCATGCTGCCTTGTAAACAAGAAGCTTTGCAGCCTCATGCTCAACAGACATCCTTCCTATCTGTTCCTGAATCATCTGGAACTGACCAATGGGTTGTCCAAACTGCTCCCTCTCATTTGCATATTTGCATGCCTCTTCAATACAACTCTGGGCAACACCGACTGCCCTTGCAGCAGAGCTTAATCTTGTGAAGTTAAGCATGGTCATGCAGATTGCAAAGCCCTGACCGGGTTTACCAACAAGGGCGCTTTTAGGAACCTTTACCTCTTCAAAGAATATCTCACCTGTGGGTGCACAGAAGAGACCAAGTTTAGTAGTTATTGCCCTCTGGGTAATGCCAGGGGTTTTAAAATCAATAAAGAAGGCTGACATGCCTTTATGTTTTGCGGACTTATCTGTCATTGCATATACAACCCCGCAGTCACAGTATGGGACACCAGATATCCATGTCTTTGTTCCATTTAAGACGTAGCCGTCATCTACCTCTACTGCTGTTGTCTTCATGCTTGCCACGTCAGAACCAGAGTTAGGCTCAGTAATTGCAAAACAACCCCCACTTGTACCGGCAATCAACCCGGGAAGGAACCGCTCTTTCTGTTCTTCTGTGCCAAACTTGAGGAGAACATTCTGAGGACCATTCATCTGGAGATTAAAGGGGAGCCCCCATGATGGGCTTACACGGGCTACCTCTATAGCCATGAGCGTTGCAGCCATATGCCCCTCTGGCAGTTCCAGTCCGCCGAATTTCTCTGGGGCAAGGCATGCAAACATACCTTGATCGCCCATCTTCTTTAATATCTCGGGACGGTATTTGTGTTCTTTTTCATCCTCTTCCATTGTTGGCTTAATGTTCTTAATTGCAAACTCATAAGCCATTTTACGCATTGATTCTAATTCATCAGAAATCTTAAAATTCATATCTTATTCTCCTTTCGAAAAGAATGTGAAACAATTAACAAACTAAAACAACTAATAATAACAAAAGGTAGTTTTTCATGTCAAGCTTATTTTTAAAAATATGAGACTCTTTGTGGGGGTCTATGTCAAGAAAAATCTTGCGGTGCATGACATGCTTGGATATAATTGTTTAGCGGTTCATTCTTATGATCTTTGGTGAAAAGGGATTTGTAAAAAACGATCTCTATGTAACAGGTTTTGCCTGGTCCCCTGCGTATCTTGTTGATGCCCATGTGCCTGTAATCTTTGAGTCTGGCTTTCATTGTATGGGAAGGGTTTACGAAAGGGATATTAAGGCTGTTATTCAAAATAAAAGACCAGCATATCTTTTTATCACCCATGTCCACTATGACCACTGTGGCGCCACATCATATCTTAAAGAGGCCTTTCCAGGCATGAGGATTGCTGCCTCACAGAGGGCTGCAGAGATAATAGGAAGACCTAATGCCCAGGCTCTTATGAGCTCCCTTAGCAAAAATGCCTATAGTATCATATCCTCCAAGGATATTGTGGATAGGAATATGCTTATTGAAGACGATTTCCAGCCCTTTAATGTGGATATTATATTAAAGGATATGGATGTGATAGACATATGCAATGGAATAACAGTGCAGGTATTTGAAACCCCAGGCCATACAAGGGATATGTTGAGCTATTATATCCCGGAAAAAAGGATATTGGTTGCAACAGAGTCAACTGGTTGTAGAAGTCAGACAGGACATATTATTACCGAGTTTCTTGTTGATTTCGACAAATATATGGAATCCATTATACGCCTTTCACAACTTGACATAGAGGTCCTCTGCCAGGGACATCATTTTGTCTTCACAGGGGATGATGTGAGAAGGCATCTCGAACAATCATTGGAATCTGCTGAGCGTTTCAGGGACAATGTTATAGGATTCCTTAAGGCTAAGGGCGGCTCTATTGACCAGGTTGTTGAGATTATAAAGGCGATGGAATATGACACAAATCCAGGCCCTAAACAGCCTGAAAAGGCATATCTTATAAATCTCAGAACAAGGGTAGCATATCTTGCCGAAAGGCTTACATCTGGAGAATAATTAGTTACCATTTGAGGTAACCATTTACGGGGCAAGGCTATGGACATCTGGAATAATTAAATATTTTTAAATCAGATAAAAATAGACCACAAGAGGGCGTGAGGGATAGAAGGGACAGGAAGAAGGCGAAATGCCTATCCAGTGTTATTGGTTGAAAATTTAATAAAATAGTTGACATACCATAGATAATAATAGTTATATATAATCTACATGTGAAAAATTTAATTAATCAACTAAGGAGGGAAGTTATGGAAATAAAGACGGTCGGGGTATTAGGTGCCGGTGTTATGGGCAATGGCATTGCCCAGGTAGCAGCAATGGCAGGCTATAATGTTATTATGAGAGATATCGAGGATAGGTTTGTAGAGGGCGGTTTAAAGAATATCGATAGATTCCTCTCAAAGACAGTGGAAAAAGGAAAGATGACTGCAGAACAGAAGAGCGCCATTATGGGTAGGATAAAAGGCACAACAGATATGGGCGCCATGAAGGATGCAGATTTTGTGGTAGAGGTTGTTGTTGAGATAATGGATGTTAAGAAAAAGGTCTTTGCAGAACTTGACGAGATAACAAAAAAGGATGTAATACTTTCCTCCAATACATCATCCATGTCCCTAACAGAGATAGCAACAGCAACAAAGAGACCTGACAAGGTTGTGGGTATGCACTTCTTTAACCCTGTCCCCCTCATGAGGCTTGTGGAGGTGATAAGGGGCATGCAGACAAGCGATGAGACAGTGGCAACAACAATTGACCTTACAAAAAAATTCGGCAAAGAACCGGTTGAGGTGAAGGTTGACGTTCCAGGATTTCTCGTAAACAGGCTTATGGTTCCCCATTTTATTGAGGCTATCAAGCTTTACGAGCAGGGTATTGCAACCAAAGAGGATATAGATAAGGCAGCAAAGCTTGGTCTTAATTATCCTATGGGTCCCTTTGAGCTTATGGACCTTACGGGTCTTGATATCAACCTCCATGTCCAGCAGTATTTTTACGATAATCTTCCAAAGGAATTGAAGTGGGATCCCCCTCTAACACTTAAAAACCTCGTCAAGGCAGGGATCCTTGGAAGGAAGTCTGGTAGGGGTTGGTATGACTATGGCAAGTAATAAAGACTTAACTTAAGGAGGCTCGGATGGGCTACGAGACATTGATTTTAGAAAAACAGGCACCTGTAGGCATAATAAAACTCAACAGACCACCTGTGAATCCCTTAAGTATTCAGTCATACCATGAGCTTTATGATGCCATATGTGAATTTGAGAGGGATGATGAGATAGGTGCCATAGTAATAACAGGCAGTGGGGAGAAGGCATTTGCTGCAGGCCTTGATGTGAAGGATGTCATGGGAAAATCTGCAGTGGAGACCCTAAATTTTTTGTGGACTGCCCCAAGAAAGACATTTGATAAACTCACAGGCATAGAGAAACCTACCATTGCTGCCATGTTCGGGCTTGCCCTGGGTGGGGGATGTGAGGTTGCCCTCTGCTGTGATATGAGGATTGCATCAGAGGATACCGTAATAGGACTGCCTGAGATAAATCTGGGGATCATGCCAGGTTCAGGGGCAACACAGCGACTGCCAAGACTTGTGGGCATAACCAAGGCAAAGGAGATGTTATTCACAGGTGAGAATATAAATGCCCAGGAGGCATACAGGATAGGCCTTGTGAACAAGGTTGTTCCAAAGGATAAGCTTATGGAAGAGGCAATGGCAATGGCAAAGAAGCTGGCATCCAAACCAAGGGCAGCCCTGGCGCTTATCAAGAGATGCGTGGACAATGGCATGAATATGGACCTCGCATCAGGTCTAACCCTTGAGATGGATTGTTTCTCCATAGCCTTTACCTCTGAAGATGGTAGAGAGGGTATAACTGCCTTTGTAGAAAAGAGAAAACCAGTTTATAAAGGCAGGTAGTTTAAAAACAAAAAAAGCCTTAAGGCAAAATTTGTAGCTGATAGCTGAATTCATTTAAAAGGAGGATTATATGGCTCGAAATGCAGTAATACTGGCAGGTGGCCAGTGCAAATGGGGCGTAAGAGAGGCGCATATCGTTGACCTCTTTCAGGAGGCAGCAAAGGCCTGTCTCGATGACATCCCAACACTAAAACCAAAGGATATAGACGGTCTGATTGTAGCAACATCCTATGCAGGCAGATGTTCATTCCAGGTAAATACAGCACCTGTTGTGGCTGAGAGATGCGGTCTTAAACCTACCTCGATCTGCACAAGGTGTGATACCCTGTGCGCTGGTGGTTCAACTGGTATCATCCTTGCAAAGGGTCTGGTGGAGGCAGGTGCAGCAGATATTGTAATGGTGGCAGGCGGTGAGAAGCTATATACACCCCAGAAATGGGAGGTATTCTACAGCGAACTCGCATCAGTTGACCATGACTGGGACGGTGCCCAGGGAATGGGTCTTCCACCTCCATTCTTTGCGCTTACAGCCCAGGAGCACATGATGCACTACGGGACAAAGAAGGAACAGCTTGCAGCAGTATCTGTGGCAAACTACAATTATGCAGCAGATAATCCTGTGGCACAGATGCAGAAGAAGCTCACCCTTGAAGAGGCAATGAGTGCACCTATTGTTGTTCCACCCCTTACACTCTATGACTGCTGTCCTATCACAGATGGTGCAGCAGCATGCATCATAACAACAGATGAGATTGCAAAGAAGTTTTCTGACAGACCCCTTGTTTACATAAGGGGCACTGCCCAGGTATGTCTTAACAGTGTATCAGCAAACTTCCCTGGCGCCCATCTGGCTGATTGGAAACACACCCGTATAGCAGCCCAGAAGGCATATGAAAGGGCAAAGGTCACGGCAAATGATATTAAGGTAGCCCAGACACATGACTGCTTCTCTATCTCTGAGGTAATAGAGGTGGAAGAGCTTGGTTTCTGTAAGAAGGGTGAGGGTGGAGAATTCTGTGGTTCAAAACAGATAGAGATTGGTGGTAAGGTCCCTGTAAACACAGATGGTGGTCTCCTTTCAGTGGGGCACCCATTTGGTGCCACCGGCATCAGGCAGGCTATTGAGATCTTGAAACAGCTTCAGGGCAGGGCACGTCATCAGGTAAAGGGTGCAGACATCGGTCTCACCCATAACCTAAGCGGCGCTAATGCAGAACACACCATCTTGATCTATGGTAGAGAACCAGTAAAATAAGGAGGAGAATATGTCTGTAGTAGGAATACCTATACTTGAAGGTCTATACCCAGTAACCATGGACATGTGGCCACTGGAATCAAAGGAATTTAACAGGATCTGGCCCTTTTATGAAAATCTCAAACAGGGTAGATTTACCACAACAAAGTGTAAGGACTGCGGATTTGTTGCATACCCACCCAGGGTCATCTGCCCTGAGTGTTATTCAGAAAACCTTGAATATATTGACCTTCCCACAAAAGGAAAGGTTATTGTCTTCTCAGAAGAGGTAAAGGGTGTGCCCCTTGGTTTTGAGTCACCCCTTATCCACGCTGTCATTGATCTTGGTGTTGATCCAGCGAGAAGGGTTTTAAGTAGAATCGTAAACTGCCCTGCCGGTGTGTTAAAACAGGGAGATGAGGTCCAGCTTGCAGTATTTCCGGTCCCAGCCTATCCTATTGAGAAAGGCAAGGCAGGGACAGTAATGGCAGAAAGGGTATTTTTTGCCTTTGAGCCAGTAAAGAAATAGGCAAAAATTTTTAGATTATAAGGTGGAGTGTATAAACTACACTCCACCTTTTTTTGTGTAAAAGGCATTTTTATTTGATTTACATTCATCATATAATGTAATTTATTATAATCCAGCCGCCATGGATGGATAATAAAATTAAGGAGGGGTATAGGGTATGGCTAAATATTGTCTGGTGATCTGTTTGATTATCTTTACACTGACAGCATGCGGACCTGTCACAGAAAATGGTTTTTATTCAGACAAATACTCACAGCAACAGGTTGTTGAGGCGGCCAAAAAAGGCAATGTCCAGAAGGTAGGTTCATTTTATCTGGAACCAAGTGGTTGCGGATTCTATAAGGGTGAATCTATCACCCAGAATATACTTCTACCATCAATCCAGGAACAGCTCAAACAGATGAACGCAAACGCCGCTGATAATATCCTTATTAAAGAACAGTGGTATGATATGCCCCTCGGTCTCCTTATATTCCCCGCCGCGATGGGATGCTCGAACTGGGTAATCCAGGGTGATGCATTGCTTGTTAAGGAATAAATATATAATCTCGTTGATAAAGAGGGGAAATGGTTTAAGTATTGGCTCTATGAACAGGGCTATCCTATCTGTTATCTTTTTCGTATGTCTTTTTATTGTATCCCCATCATTATATGGAAAAGAGTATACTGTAAGCAAGGTAATAGATGGGGATACAATACAACTTGAAACTGGCGAGATTGTGAGATATATAGGTGTGGATGCACCAGAATTAAAGACAAAAAATAGCGTACCAGAATTCTACGCAAAAGAGGCAGCAAGGTTCAACAAAAGGCTGGTTCTCCTTAAAAAGGTAACCCTCGAGTTTGATGTTGAAAAAAAAGACCAATATGGTAGGTTGCTTGCCTATGTATTTGTGAAAAAAACATTTGTAAATGGTGAGTTGGTAAGGCTTGGCTACGCAAGGGCATTAATCAAACCCCCAAATCTAAAATATAAAGACCTGCTCCTTACGTATCAGCAAAAGGCAATGGATGAGGAGAGGGGTCTATGGCAGGAGAAGAAAAAGGATACAGAGACTACATACATCGGCAACAAGAGGACCTATGTCATCCATAGACCAGGATGTCCCCTTGCAAAAAAGATATCTGATAAGAACAGGATAATGTTCAAAAGCAGGGTAGATGCAATACGTATAGGTTATACACCTTGTAGACAGTGTAAACCATGAAAGAGGCATATATAGAATACTGGGGTCTTGAGAGGCACCCCTTCCTTATGGCGCCTGATAGCCATATGATGTATGTGACCGGTCAATATTATGAGTGCCTTGAGAGATTAAAATACGCGGTTAATACCCACAAGGGTGGCGTTCTGATTGTTTCAGAGGATGCTGGGCTTGGAAAGACAACCATACTCCTGAAGCTCATAGAGGAGCTGCACCAGCAATATGGAGAGGCATTCAAACATGCCCTTGTTGACCACCCCACATTAGACCCTTCACAGATGATTTCATATATAACTGCTGCGATATCTGGTTATACGCCCCATGATGACAAATTGAAAAATATCCTCATGTTAAAAGAGTCCCTCATAGATATAAAGAGAATGGGGGGGAAGGCAATAATCATAGTAGACGAAGGTCAGATGCTCTGTGGTGCCCATGATGTCCTCCAGGAGTTAAGGGTCTTAATAAACCTTAGTCATGAAAACGAGTATCTCCACACACTTATCTTCTCTGGTCAGAGGCCTCTCTGGGAGGAGATAAAGAGGCTCCCTGAATTCTGGCAGAGACTGCCTGTTCGTTATTATTTTGTTCCGTTAAGGTTGGATGAAACAAGGGAGATGATAAGATTTAGACTTAAAAGGGCAGGCATAAACAGTGAGAGGCGAATATTCTCTGACGATGCCCTTGAGGTGATTCATAAATCTGCCAAAGGCTCACCGAGGACAATTATTGCCCTTGCTGACCTGGCACTTCTAATAGGATATACAGATCGTGCCGGAATGATAGGCTTTAAGGAGATAACAAAGGCGCTCAATGTAATGTCAGGAAGGGGAGAAGGCCTTCCATATATAACATATGAGAGGGATCATAAAAAACCCTCAGCCCAGGGGACCGGGAGATCTACTAAAACAGATAATACGAAAGATATAAAGGAAACATCAACTGGTTACAGTTCAAGTGCCTTCAAAAGGGAGCCAGATTATAGGATTGCCAGGCCCTTTTTCATTATCCTTTTTTGTATCTCACTGTTACTTGTAGGTGCAGTAGGCTATCATTATTTTTTTGGTTCACAGAAAAATAAAGATATCCCTGTTAATAGAGTAGAGACAGCAGCACCAAAGAAGGCACCAGACATACAGGAGGAAACACAAGATAGACCATTGGCGCAGGAGATTATAAAGGTTGAAGACAGACCTGAATTTAGAAAAAAGCTAGTGGTAACAAAAGGGAGAGCTAATATAAGAAGTGCGCCAGATATATTTTCTCCAAGGGTGGGGGTTATATTTAAGGGAGAGTCTTTAAAGATAATTGAAGAGAAGAAAGACGAAAAAGGGGATATCTGGTATAAGATTCCTTTATATGGAGACAAGGAGGGGTGGATTTCAGATAGTGTTGTCAGGGTAAGCGAGTGGTAGTCATACACCTTAATATGGATAGAGACCTTTCAAAATGACAGCCCTTGAGATAGCTACTGACTATCTTTAGGAGATCCCTGATTACTATACAAGACCTTTGAAGATGGAAAAAGAGGCAGAGGAAGAGATAGAGACAAAAGCAAAAAAAGGAAAAGAAGTAGAGTCTTTGTGACCGATTTAATCAGAATTGAATCAGGCAGATATAGGGTTTATCTTAAATCAGAGAAATACGATATTGAGCGGTTGATAATGGGGCTTAAGGATACCCCTGTGTCAGTAAAAAAAGGCAGACTTGGCATAAAAATTCTGCATTTAGATAGTATAAAGATTGCGTGCAGGCAGTATGCCCATGGAGGGATGCTAAGGAGATTCACAGGGGATATGTTTTTTAGTGCAAAAAGGGCAATCCGCGAGATGGAGATCCTTTCATATCTCGCCTCTTCAGGCATCCCTGCTGTTGAACCTGTATGTGTCATAGAGGAAAAGAATTGTTTCTTCAAAAAACTTTATCTCCTTACAGTGTTTGAAGAAAAAACAGAGAATCTCCTTGAGTTTCTCGCCCATGCCGACAAGAGAACGAGGTTGAGGATGGCAAAAAAGGTTGCCTTGCTTTTCTGGATGCTTGAGTCTGTAGGTATCTACCACCCTGACCTCCATCTTGATAATATCCTTGTGGGTATTGATGCCTCAAGATCTAATAGGAATTTTGTAAGACAGGGTGCATATTTAGGACAGCACGATCTCCTTCTTATTGATTTTGATCGTGCAGAGAGAAAAATAATCACAGCAAGGGATATAGAGAGGATGCTCTGGAGATTAAACAGGTATACGGAAAAGATGGAGAGAAATGGGAGGTTGAAGCTGGATGCAGATGAAAAAACACTGTTTTTAAGGACCTATGAAAGAGTGACAGGAAGATCCGTATTAGAATCCATGAGGACTGAATTAAGACGAAAACAGCTTTTGTCAAGGATTGGTTGGGTAGTAGAGTCTGTGTTCTACAGAACATAGGCTGCAGCAAATCAGGTCCTTCCTTGTTTGAAAACAGCCTCATAGGTTTTTTAATAGGCCTCAATATTACAAAAGGATGGGATATGGCTGATAGTACTGAGAGGTTTCTGAAAGATATAAAGGATATATTCTCCCTTACAGCTGAGAATGCCCGTGGTGTAATGGTTCGTTTTCACAGGGAGATGGAGCTCGGTCTGGCAGGTGAAAAAAGCTCACTAAAGATGCTGCCATCGTTTGTGCACCGGCCTAAAGGCACAGAGAAGGGCACTTTTCTTGCCATTGACTTAGGCGGGACCAACATAAGGGTTTTGGCTATAAGGCTTCTGGGGGATGGGGTTATAGAGCCTGTTGCGCTAAGCCGATTTACTATCAGCGATGAGGTTATGACAGGGACAGGGGATATGTTCTTTGATTTTATTGCAGGATGTATTGAGGTATTCTTCAGAGAAAACAATATTACCAAGCAGCCATTCAATCTTGGTTTCACATTTTCCTTTCCCGTGGTCCAATCATCTGTAAACAGTGGTTTGCTCATATCATGGACAAAAGGATTTTCTGTATCAGGTGTTGAAGGAAAGGATGTAGTTGCCCTTTTAAATGATGCGCTCATCAGAAACAGGATGGGGTTTATCCATATCTCTGCACTTATAAATGATACTGTTGGGACCATTGCAGCAGGAAGCTACAGCAATCCTCTGTGTGATATGGGTGTAATCCTTGGCACAGGGACAAATGCATGCTATCCTGAAAAGATAGATAAAATAGGCAAATATAGTGGCTCCGATGCCTTGGATGAGATGATAATAAATATTGAATGGGGTGGCTTTGACAAGCTTGAAAGAAATCGCTATGATGAGGCCCTTGAGGTAAACTCCCAGAATCCAGGTGAACAGAGGCTTGAGAAGATGGTTTCAGGGATGTATCTCGGTGAGATTGCAAGGCTTATAATAATTGATATGATAGAAAAAGGGCTCATTATATCAAGGGAGATTAAATCCCTCTTTATGCTACCCTATAGTCTTACCACAAAACACCTGTCTCTATTTGCCTCTGGTATTGATATATTTAAAGCAGCAGGGGTTGATAATCTCTCTGATAAGGACATAAGGTGCATTAGAGAGATAGCCAACCTTGTATCTACAAGGTCAGCAAGGATTGCTGCTACTGCCATTGCCTCTGTTGTCACATGGATGGACCATGGTCTTCAATATAGCCATCATATTGCCATAGATGGTTCATTGTTTGAGAAGTACCCTGGCTATAAAGACATAATGGAGTCTATGTTCCATGAGATCCTTGGTGATCCATCAGAAAAAATAAGGCTTGTCCCTACCCATGACGGTTCAGGGACAGGTGCGGCAATTATAGCAGCTCTTGAATCGCTTAAAAAACGCTGATTGGAAAAAACACGGCAATAATCACCCCAAATTCTGTATGGTCTTTATTATATCACTTGTAGAATGGTCTTTTGGGTCCCCAACAATTGCAACCCTGCCACCATATGATAAGACTATCTCCCTCTCAGGGACACTCTCCTCAGTATAATCTGTGCCTTTAGCATGGATATCTGGCTTAAGCTCCATCAGCAGTCTCTCCACGGTAGGTTCACTAAAAACAGTTATATAATCCACACAATCTATGGCAGAGATGATCTCTACCCTCTCATCTACAGGGGTAATGACCTTTTTTCTCTTTCCAAGCCCTGTAACTGATACATCATCGTTGATAGCCACAACAAGGCAGTCACCAAGCTCCTTTGCACCCCTTAAGTATCTTATGTGTCCCACATGGAGGATATCAAAACAACCATTTCCAAACACTATCCTTCTGCCTTTAGCCCTTTCTTCTTCTATTAACTCTTTTAATCTATTGATATCCCTTACTATCCTGCCCATCTCTCTCCATGCCTATCTCTATCTCTCTTTTTAGTTCCTCGGGACTTACTGTAGCTGTGCCCCTCTTCATAACCACCACCCCTGCGGCGTAATTGGCTATCATAGAGGATGTAAGATAACTCGCACCACTGGCAAGGGAGAGCGTCAGGGTAGCACACACTGTATCCCCTGCCCCGGTTACGTCTGTTACATCATCTGTTCCTGATATGGGTATATGATGGATAGAGCCATCCTTTAAAAAAAGGCTCATGCCCCTGTTTCCCCTTGTTATAAGGAGCGCAGAGATATCCATAAAACCCATTATCCTTCTTCCCACCACCTCAATATCATCATCCTCTCCTGCGGAGCACAGGGCATATGCCTCAGACTCATTTGGTGTAATTATTGTTATGCCTTTAAATGCCCTGAGGTTATACCTTGAATCACCCACAACAATCTTTTTTTCTGCCTCATGTCTTAAAAAATCTACTATCTCTTCATCTATTGTCCCGTGTCCATAATCTGAAAGGATAAAGGCATCTACTGCATGCGCAATCTCCTTCAATCTTTTCATAAGAAGTTGCCTTGCAACAGATGTAGGCCTATCCCCTGTATCTTTGTCTATCCTTATGACCTGCTGCTTTGATGTATGGGTATCTCCGGCCAGTATCCTTGTCTTTGTCACTGTCTCGCCATCATACCTTATTATGCCATCTAGGGCTATATTCTTAAATCTTGCAAAATATCCCATTAATCTTTCACCAGGGCTGTCATTTCCAATAAATCCAAGGGGGTAAACGTGGGCACCCAGTGCCAAAAGATTATTAATTGTATTTCCTGCGCTACCCGGACAGACTATCTCATTTTCGTGCCTAATAACCACCACAGGTGCCTCCCTTGAAAGCCTGTATGGCTTTCCATAGATGAACACATCTGCAATGATATCACCTATTACACATATCCTCTTTTTGCTGAATCTATCAACAATGTTTATAAACTCCATGGCATTGGTTTCAGGCTCCTTATCCTTCAATCTATATCCTGGTGTCCTATTTTTTCTATCATCTTTTCTATCGGGTTTTCCAATCCTCTGCCCCCTGTCCTTTTTTTCCAATTACCCCCTCCACCTTTTTATAGACCTCAGCAGGGGTTATCCCTGAAAGACACTCCAGATTTTTATTACATGTTTTTTGGTTACATGGTCTGCAGGGCACATCCTTGATGAATCTAAATGTATTAGCACTAAAATACTCTGTATATATCTCGTCCATAGGACCGATAAGCACAAAGGTGGGGACTGAAAGGGCAGCTGAGATATGTCTTGGCCCGGTATCATTACTTACTACAGCAACAGCCCTTGAGATGCACACCTTAAGATCCGATATCCCAAGGTCCTTTATCTCTATATTATCTCTGTGGATAGCCCTATTCTTTATATCAATACCCACATCTATCTCATCCTTCCCTGGCAGTATAATAACGCTGTAATCCATTTTTTCTATTATCATATCTGCAAGCTCTGCAAAATAGGATGGCAACCAGCGCTTTGAGGGACCATACTGGGCACCGGGGATGAATACAACATAGGGGCTCTGACTAAACCCGTGGTTCTCATTGAATCTCTCTTCTTCATCAGGTGTTACAGCCAGCACAGGTTCCTTAAATAGTCTCTTCTCCCCCATAGCATCTAAAATTTTTAGGTAATGCTCTACTGTTGGTTCAGGTATTGTTGTGTCCCTCACCTTTAATGTGAGCATAAAACCCCTTTTATCTCTTGGGTATCCAATCCTTTGCCTGACCCCGGCAAGAAAAAATAACATTGCAGAACGCATTGAATGGGGAAGGGCTATTGCCCTTTCAAATCTCTGTTCTTTTACTATGCTTACTGTATCAAAAAAATGGGCTATGCTTTTGTTCTCTAGGGGCATAAAACGGTCAAAAAAATCCATACCATTAAAGAGGCTTATGGCGCTGGTCTTACCTATTGCCCACAGCTTATCATCGAGCGATGCCCTAAGTGATCTGAGAAAAGGGGTTGCCATAACCATATCACCAATCCAGTTAGGGAGATAGACTATCGTCTTGCCAGTCACTTCTTACCCCCATAAATGGATTAAATCTTACTGTATAGTGAAGAACGCCCCTTGATTTTATCTCCTCGTCAAGGAGGCTGCACTGGTCTTTTAGGGCATCCCTTCTTTCTATCCATGATTCCCTGTCAAGCCCTTCAACAGATTTTACAAAATCCATATACCTGTGCTCATAATCAAGATTACCATATCCATTTACATAGGCACAGAAGAGATCTTTTAGTTTTTCCACGATAAGATTCTCTTCCTCGCCGAGATCCATACAGGTATCATCAGTAAAGTTATCAAGTTCATCTATCTTTCTGAAATCTATCTGACCCGCCTCTTTAGCAATATCATATGCCCTTGTGCCAATAAAGGGGAAGAAAAGGGACCAGCGGAATCTCCCTGGTTTTATCCGGGATATGAGACCTACTGTCTCCATTATATCCTCTTTTTTTTCATGGGGCAGGCCGATCATAACAAAGGCAGAGGTGTGGAGACCAAATCTATGGGCTATATCAAAGGCATTCTCTATATCCTTGTTTGTCATATGCCTGTTGAGGACTGTTTTTCTTATTCTATTACTGCCGCTTTCGAGCCCGAACTTGACAATCCTGCAACCAGCATCCTTTAGGTATCCTGCCACCTCTTCATCAAAGATACGGGCATGGGCATTGCATACAAAACCTATTTTTGTAACCTCTCGATATTTCTCCGAAAACTCCCTTAACCATTGTTTGTCAAAGGTAAATATGTCATCATCAAATATAAACATCTTTATTCGGTTATAGTTTGAAAGAAGATATTCTATCTCATAGATTATCTCATCAACTGTATGTCTTCTCAGATAATACCTTGGCAGGTGTCCATGATCTCTATATAGCCCCATTATCTTATGATTAAGACAGTAGCTGCATCTGAAGGGGCACCCCCTTGATGCCATGAGCCCTACCCAGCCATCCTTTGCATCTATCATCTGTTGAAAATCAAATATACTGTAATCCTTAAAGGGCAGTTTGTTTATATCTATAAAGGGTCTTAGAGGCTCAAGCACCAGTTTCCCCTCTAACCTATATCCCATATTTTTGACCCCCCTAGGGCTACCTTTTTGCACCAGCTCCAGGATAGCCTCCTCCCCCTCGCCTACACAGATATAATCAATATTTTCATCACCCATAGTTCCTGTAGGATCCATTGTGGGGTGTATACCGCCGAACATGATAGGCCCTTTGTAATATTCCTTTATATGTCTCGCTATCTCTATAGCATACTTATACTGATTTGTAAGGACAGACATGCCAATCATGTCCGGTTTTATGGCAAGGACATCCCTCTTAATCCTTTCATGGTCAAGGGGATAGCCCAGCTTGTCATTTACATTTAAGAGGAATGTCTCTATGTTATTTGCCTTTAAAAGACCAGAGATATAGGATATACCATAGTTAAATCCTATCTGGGCGTAAAGGTTTGGGTAAATAAATAGTATCTTCATTATCTTGTCCTGTAATACATTTCTTTTGCTGCATAGAATACCTCATCTATTGATATCTCTTCAAGGCAGCCCCTGTCTGGGCAGTCTTTTGTTTTGCAGGGACTGCAATAGATGTCTTTTCTGACTATCGAGGAATGCATGCCATAGGGGGCATTTATCCTATGGTCAGTTGGCCCAAATATGGCAACAACAGGTGTTTTAGCAGCGGCAGCAAGATGCATCACCCCTGTATCCCCGCTTATATAGAGCCTAACCCGCTTAAGGAGGGCAAAAAGCTGGGGGATATCTGTAGGGCAGGAAAGAAACACACCGTTGTCTGATTCATCTATAAGCGACCGGGCCTCCTCTTTTTCCCCTGGGCCCCATAGTATTACTATATCTGCACCCAGTTGTGCCCTTAAACGTTTTATAAGCCCCTTATAACGGCTGATACCCCATCTCTTAAACTCACTCCCGGGGCTTGAAAAGGGGTTTACTGCAATTACATTATCTGATATGCCCTTTTCTCTAAAAAAATTATCAATATATTCTTGATATCTCGCGGGCACTGTAAGCTCTATATCCGGCGCCTCTTGTGCACCTGCACCGAGGTATGTTGCCATGAGCATATTTCGTTCAACCTTATGTAGCCTCCTGTCTATGCCAGGGATTCTCTCGTCATAGAAGAGATGACTACTCTCTTTGGCATATATCTTATCAAAACCTATCAATCTTTTTCCCCGTGCACACCTTGAGAGGATAATGCTTTTTATTATGCCGTGAAAATCTATTATAAGGTCATATTCCAATGCCCTTAGATCGTTAAGGAATGACCTGGCTATTGTCATTGACCCACTTATGTTGCCATGTTTGATTTTTTGGACCAACCCTGTCCTTGGAAACCTGATCACCTTGTCTATAAATCCCTGATACGAGAGCAGGTCACTGATAGAACCCTCTATAAGCCATGAGATATGGGAACCAGGATAAAGATTTTTTATTGCCTTTACTGCTGGAAGGGTCATCAGCACATCACCGAGGGAACTTAAGCGCACAACAAGGATGTTTTTTTCATCCTTCATCTTTTAAGGCATCTGTGAGGTATTTTGGTATTACCGTAGGCTTTTTGTCTGTGTTTGTGCATATATGCATTGTTTTTCCCTCAACTATAATCTCACCATCTCTGAATATCCTATACTGGAATGTAAGCCCCCTGGATTTCCATTCAGAGATTCTTGTCCTGACTGTAAGCTCATCATCATAGAATGCAGGGTTATAATACTTTACCTCCATCCTTACCACTACAAGATAATGCCCTCTCTCCTCAACCTCTCGATATGCGCACCCCTTCTGCCTCATATACTCGCTTCTACCTATCTCAAAATATAGAGGGTAGTTGCCATAATAGACTATCCCCATCCTATCTGTATCAGCATAGCGGACACGAACAGGTATATGGATAAAACCATCCTCATCATTTTTGTAGGCCATCCTCTTGTCTTCCATCTTTATAGCGCCCTCATGAATTCAGGCCTGAGCATTGACGGATCTTTTTGATCAAGGACGTATCTAATCGATTTAAGCATCTTCTCCTTTTCCTCAGGCAACCAACCCTTTACGGGCAGATAGTTGGATGCATGGTTAGATGCAAAAAACATATGCGTAGGGTTTGTATTCTCTATCATGATCTCAAGCTCCTCTAAGAGCATATAAGGAGAGGGAACCTGAAACTCACCCCTTTTTATCTGCTCTGCCAGGGGTGTCCCGGGCACAACTATCACGCTTAGTGCCCCTGCATATTCAGGGTCTATCCTTGTAAGAAACTTACCTGTCTCCTCTGCATGCTGTCTGCTTCTTTCTACACCGCCAAGCCCCAGAAGGACCGTAACAGACAGTATGATCCCAGCATCCTTTACCCTTTTTGCTGCCTCAGCGGTCTTGTCAAGGGTAGTGCCTTTACGGACCCTGTCAAGGACAACCTGATCCCCTGACTCAACGCCCAGGTATATTATACCAACCCCAAGGTCTTTGAGTTGTTTCAGGTCGTCAACAGATTTTTTTAGTATTGATTTTGTGTTGCCATAGATGCCGATTCTTTCCATTCTCGGAAATGCATCCCTTACAAGCTGTATTATAGGAATAAGCCTTTTCTGTGGTATTATGAGGGCATCTCCATCAGCCAGAAAGACCTTTCTTATAAAACGGGCATACTGCCTTGCCTCGTCCACATCCTCTTTTATCTCTTCAAAACTCTTTACCCTGAACTTTTTATCCTTATATGAACCACAGAATGTGCATTTATTATGGGAACAGCCAACAGTTACCTGTAAAATAAGACTATCCGCCTCGCTTGGCGGTCTATAGATTGAACCTTCGTATTTCATCTCTCTATCCTATATAGTTTTTCTCCCTCCCTTAAAAGGCCATATTTCATCCTTACAACCTCTTCAAGATATCTTTCATCCTTTCTAAACCTCTCAATCTCTTTGGCAAGGGAGGCATTCTCGTTTTCCAATTTTTTTGTAACCTTGTCTATCCTCGATAGCTCCAGCTTCATCTTTATATAATTAACTAAACCACCTTCATAAAAAACAACAGAAAAGATGAGGACAAGGAGTAAAACCAATAACCCATATTTTTTTATAAAATCCTCAAGCACTGATAATAATATAAACGCCATAGAGACAAAAAGTCAACCTATCTGTAAGTAATTCTCCATAACATTGTTCACCCATCTTTCATCTTCTCCCCCTTTGGAGATCATCTTTCCCTGGATATAATGCACAGCAGTTTATAAATCAGTCAAGACGGCTATGCCCTTCTGCATTTTTTATAAATCAATAGCTATTAATTATTGAAAAAAGCTGAAAAAAATATAGCTCTTTCTCATTTTAAGTGGGTGACCTTGATGTGTCCTAGCATAAAGACAGGCTCTCTCTTGCAGATGCTCTAGACAAACAGGATTGTGAGATTGAGACTGGTAAAAGGTTGGTGAAGAAACTTCGAACCTCACATTTTAAACTAAAGATCCATCCTTGTGGGAGACAGTCTCTGCAGTAAACATCCATTTATAGAGGGACCCTCAAAAAAACCGAAAAATCAAATTACCGTAAAAATTGTGTGGCTGTCAATAGAAAATTATAGACAAGCATGGACAAGCAACTGCCTTAAAATCCAATACTGATATAGAAAATCAAAACTTTAATGGACTATAATAAACAAGGATAGAATAATAAAAAACGGAGGGAGTAGGATTCGAACCCACGGGGCGCGTAAACGCCCAACGGTTTTCAAGACCGCCGCTTTCGGCCACTCAGCCATCCCTCCATATAAAATTCAAAAAACAGTTAGTAGCAACCAGAGACAAATAAATCAAACCTCAAGGCCATTGCTCACTCGCCACTTAACGCTACATTTTCACCACCTTATTAATGAACTGCCCCATGTGAGACCACCACCAAAGGCAGTCAACAAAACAAGTCCGTCCTTCCTTATTGTGCCGTTCCTTACGGCCTCATCAAGGGCAATAGGCACTGTTGCAGATGATATATTAGCATATTTTTCGATTGTCATGTATACCTTTTCATCAGGGACCTTAAGTTTTTTTGCCATACCCTGAAGGATCCTCAGATTTGCCTGATGAGGTATTATCACATCCACGTCTTCTATAGTATAGTTGTTGGCAGCTACTGCCTCTTCGCATGCCTCAGCGAACCTGTTCACAGCAACCTTGAACGACTTGTTTGCCTCTATCATCTTCAGATAGTGCAATCCTTTGTCCACACTATCATAGGAGATGGGTGTGGTCTTTGAACCCCCTCCTGGCATAAGCAGGGTATCACCATTTGCACCATCGGTATGGATATGGGTTGAGAGAATCTCTGCCCCCTGGGATGTCTCTGTCACTATAGCAGCACCGGCACCATCACCCCATAATATACAACTTTCTCTCTCTTTCCAATTAACGACCCTACTCATAATCTCCCCGGCAGCAACAAGGGCAACCTTATTTGCACCAGATTTAATCATCCTATCTGCCACATGAAGGGCAAAGATAAAACCAGAGCACGCTGCAGTTACATCAAATGATACTGCCTTTTGACATCCAAGTTTTGCCTCAAGCCAGTTTGCCCCTGCAGGGCAGTGGGTATCAGGTGTAATCGTTGCAAGTATTATAAGGTCTATATCGTCGGGCTTTACCCCTGCTACCTCCATAGCCCTTTCAGATGCTATCTTGCACAGATCTGATGTAGCCTGTGCATTTTCAGCTATCCTTCTCTCTTTTATGCCTGTTCTTGTAAATATCCACTCATCTGATGTATCAAGAAATTTTTCTATGTCAAAATTTGTCATAACCTTATCAGGGAGATAAGAACCTGTTCCAATAATACCAGTTTTTTTCATCTATCCTCTTGCTCCTCCTCTTTTTAAGTGATTTAATAGAACAAAAAAGGTATAAGATTGTCAAGGAAAACATGGGAGGATGTGATGCAAAGAGAGCATATAGATGCGAAAGGATTTGCAATGGTCTTTATCATCACATTATTATGGGGATTAAATTATCCTGCCATTAAACTCTCCAACACAGGCCTGTCACCCATATTTACTACATTTCTGAGGTCAGTTATTGCGTCATTTCTGGGCATAATATACTGTATACGTATAAAACAGCCTATTTTTAACAAAGGCATAATCCTGCTCCACGGATTCGTAACAGGGATGTTATTTGGTCTTGAGTTTGTATTTCTTTATCTTGCCATACTGTATACAGGTGCTGCAAGGTCAGCAGTCCTTCTCTATCTCTCACCCTTTATTGTTGCCATAGGGGCTCATATATTTCTAAAAGAAAGGCTCAATTTAATCAAGATTGCAGGCTTAATACTTGCCTTCATAGGTGTTTATCTTGTGTTTATGGACAAACCCACCACTCATTCAAGATACATGCTCCTTGGTGATATATTTGCGATAATAGGTGCTGTTTTCTGGGCTGCTACGACCATTTATATCAAGAGATACCTTGCCCTAAGTGTCCATCCGATTAATACATTCCTATACCAGCTTATCTTTTCAGTACCTATTATCTTTATCTGTGCCCTGTTCTTTGAGGATAAATGGGTTATAGATCTTAACCTTAATGTGGTTGGGTCTGTTTTTTTTCAATCTGTGATAGTTGCATTTATGTCATATCTGGCATGGTTCAATCTCATCCATGAATATCCTGTGGCACGTCTCTCTGTATTTACATTCCTGACCCCTGTTTTTGGGGTGCTTTTCGGTATAATCATATCAAAAGAACATATGACCGTTGGCCTTATTTGGGGGCTTGTCCTTGTTTGTTTAGGCATCTATTTTACAAACTCTCAAAATACAGGGATATTTAACCTCAAAAAGTTTACAAAAGGCATAAATTGAGCAAGAATCGAGTATTTACAATAATAGGATTTTTCATTAGTCTGATGCTCCTTTATCTTTCCCTCAGGGGTATACATTTTAATGATATCTATATAATCCTGAAAAATGCCGACTACAGGTTTATATTCCTCCCTACAATCTTTATATTTCTTGCTGCTTTATTTTCATCCATTAAATGGTCTATGATTGCAGGTAGTAGCGTTAAGATAAAAAACACCTTTACAGCACTTATTATAGGGCTCTTTATAAATAATGTCCTTCCTGCAAGGATAGGAGAGGTGGCAAGAGGTTATGTCCTATCCAGAAAAGAGGGTCTATCTTTTTCCTTTGCCCTGTCCACTGTCCTTGTAGACAGACTTTTTGATCTGATAGGGCTTCTTATTATCACATTTGTCTTCTTCCCCAAACAAGGTATGCCTCATCAGGTATCAAAGGCAATATATATGCTCATCATAGTACTCACGCTCTGTATTATTATATTTGTACTTTTGAGTAATAAAAAGGCTGCCGGCTTAATTGCAGGGTGGCTTCATGCTGTCCAGAGACCTGTTTTCATAAAAATCTCAAAGAGACTTATGGAGATTCAAGAGAATCTGAGCCGTATAAAATCACCAGCAACAACCATCTACTATATATTTATAGCATTCGTTCAGTGGCTTTGTATGAGTTCTGCCCTTTATTTTGTAGCATTGACCATAGGAATATCCATCAGCTTCTTTAGCATACCATTTATTTGTGCACTATTGAATATGGGGCTTGCAGTGCCTTCCTCGCCAGGTTATATTGGTGTTTACCAGTTCATACTTGTCTATCTTCTTGCAATTTTCGATATACCCAAGTCTCAGGGCTTTACAGCATCCATACTCTTTCATGCGTCATGGTATATCCCATACAACATACTGGGCTTTTTTCTGCTATTAAAAGAACATCTAAAGATAAAAGATCTAAGGGCAGCAGAAAAAACTAATTAAAGATGTTTTATTCTTTTTAACAATCTGATATCATAAATCATGGGCAACAAACCAGGTGTCTATTTTAGCGACAATTCTACCGCTAAACTACACGACCTTATAAAAATGGATGATCATGAAGAGGTATTTAAAGAGACAAAACACATAATATCCATGATTTATAGAGATTTTGATTTTGCATTATACGAATCAGCATACTCCGACATAATTAGGCTCTATAATGGTGAATATCCAGGCTATCGTCATTGCAATACTGAATATCATGACCTGAATCATACCATAAACACATTGCTTGCCATGGTGAGAATAATACATGGCTACACAATAAAGAATAATATGCTCTCACAAAATATGGTGCTTTTAGGCTCATTGGGTGCCCTTTTTCATGATACTGGATATATACAGAGAACAGGTGATAGAAAAGGAACAGGCGCTAAATACACACTAAATCATGTTGACAGAAGCATTAGATTTGCCAGGGAATACATGAAAGGCAAGGGATTTTCGAAAAAAGATATTCATGATTGTGTAGACATATTAAAATGCACCCTTATATCTATGGATATCAACTCTATAAGGTTCAGTTCAGATGAGATTAAGATGCTGGGAAAGATGTTGGGCACTGCAGATTTTATAAGCCAGATGGCAGACAGGGTCTATCTTGAAAAACTTCTCTTCCTTTTCCGTGAGTTTGTCGAAGGTAATATTACAGGGTTTGAAGACGAATTTGACCTCCTTAAAAAAACCACCTCGTTTTATAACAATGTTCAACAGAGATGTTGCACCCAATTAGGAGGTTTGGAAGAGTATGTAATATATCATTTTATAGAAAGATGGGGTATTCATGAGGACCTCTATAAGAAAGCCATAGATAATAATATGGGGTATTTGAAAAAGATAATTAATGATTTTTCCCAAAACTATCTCAATTGCCTGAAAAGAGGTAGAATAGTCGAAAGATTTAAAGAAAGACCCTCCTGCAACATCAAAAAAAACAATAAAACATAATGCCCATTTGGATTTATTTAAAGGGCATTGAAAGGTTCCTAATTCACTACAAACTAACAAAAAAGGGGGGGGGTATTACTCCCCCCACTTTTTTTTCATCCATAAAAAAATCTATTTGTTGAGTTTTGATTTGAACTTCTCGATGAGCTTTGGCACAACCTGGGTGTAGTCACCAACAATGCCGAATGTTGCTGCCTTGAAGATAGGTGCATCGGGGTCTTTGTTGATGGCAACTATGCAATCTGATGTCCTCATGCCTGCAAGGTGCTGGATTGCCCCTGATATACCGCATGCAATATATATCTTGGGTTTTACAGTCTTACCGGTCTGTCCTACCTGGTGTTCATATGGTATCCAGCCTGAATCAACTGCTGCACGGGATGCACCAACTGCACCGCCTAAGATATCAGCAAGCTGCTTAAGAAGGTCAAAGCCTTCTGGCTTACCTACGCCCCTGCCGCCAGACACTATTATATCTGCCTCTACAAGGTTTACAGCTGTTGCTGCCTTAACAAATTCAAGGACCTTGCTATGTAGGTCTGCATCCGCAACTGTGAATGCCTCCTTTACTACCTCACCCTGGTTTGCATCATTCTTTTCTGGCATGGCAAATGACTTTGGCCTTACAGTGGTTATCTGTGGTTTTGCCTTTTCGTTTACAACTGTGACAGTGAAGTTGCCGCCGAATGCTGCCCTTGTAAGTTTTATCTGTCCACCATCAATCTTTAAACCGATCGCATCTGTGCAAAGGCCAAACCCAAGGAGAGCTGCTGTAGCTGCTGCTACATCTGTGCCCTGGCTTGTTGCCCTAAAGAGTGCTGCCTCTGGTTTATACTTGTCCAGAAGAAAACTTGCTGCCTTTGAGTATGCATCTGGCAGGAAGTCTTTATATGTTGCACCCTCCACAGCAAAAACCTTTGATGCCCCATAGGCAATTGCCTCTTTTGCAATGGCGTCAACGCCATCACCAATCACAAAGGCGCAGACATTTGATCCTAACTCTGCTGCCATGGTCTTTCCAATGCCCAGTAATTCAAATGACATGGGGGTTACCACCCCTTCCTTATGCTCTATATATACCCATACATCGTTAGCCATTATTGTCCCTCCTCCTGGTTATTTTATAACTTTCAAGTCAATTAGTTTATCGGTAAGCATATTTGCAATATCTTCAAGCTCGCCCTTGAGTATCTCGCCTGCTCCCCTTGGAGGTGGCACTGTTAACTCGACAACCTTTGTTGATGCACCTGTTAAACCAACCTTACCTGTATCAACACCAAGATCACCAGCATTCCACTCTGGTATAGCAACCTTAGATGCCTTTCTAATACCCATAAGGTTTGGGAGACGGGGCTCATTTATCCCCTTTATAACCGAAACAACAGCAGGCAATTTTGCCTCGACAACCTCTACCCCACCTTCTATTGCCCTTTCTACCACTATCTTCTTTGCCCCGGCATCAATTGACCTCACCTTTGAAACATAGGTGAGCTGACTAAAACCAAGTATGGATGCCAGCATGGCACCTACAACACCGGTATTTCCATCTGTAGACTGTTTACCGGTGAATACCACATCCACATCGCCTATCTTTTTAATTGCCGATGCCAAAACATACGCTGTTGCATAGGTATCAGAACCAGCAAATGCATCATCTGTAAGTCTGTGGACCTCATTTACTGTGAGAGCAAGGGCATTCCTGAGAACATCATTTGCCTTTTCAGGACCCATGCTTATAGCAATAATATCACCGTCATAATTCTCCCTTGTGAGAAGTGCCTCTTCAATGGCAAACTCATCGAATGGGTTGGTGATTGTTGCCTCCATGGCATCCCTCTTGAGTGTCCCCCTTGGGATATCCCACTTGATCTCTGCTTCAGTATCAGGAACCTGTTTAATACACACAACTATCTTCACAGTATCCTCCTTTTATTTTGTTTTATTCACCCTTAAATGTGGGTTTTCTTTTTTCTACAAAAGCTGTCATTCCCTCTTTCTGGTCTTTTGTTGCAAAACAAAGGCCAAAATCCTTTGCCTCAAGCATCAATGCTGACTCCATATCAAGATAAAGGCTCTTATTCACGCACTCCTTTGCAAGCCGGACAGAGAATGGCCCATTTGATTTTATCTTCTCTGCAAGGTCCATTACCTCTTTCATGAGATTTTCATGGGGCACCACATTATTAACAAACCCCATCTCATATGCCTCCTGGGCGCCTATTATCTTCCCTGTAAAGATCATCTCCTTTGCCTTTGCAAGCCCTACAAGTTTTGCAGCCCTCTGAGTCCCTCCAAAGCCAGGGTGTATACCCAGTGTAGTCTCTGGAAAGCCTACCTTCGCCCTATCTGATGCATAGATTATATCACATGCAATGGCTACCTCAAATCCTCCACCGAGGGCAAAACCATTCACTGCTGCAATTATTGGCTTGGACATATTCTCAAGGGATAGTAATGCCTCATGGCCCCTCTGGGAAAACTGCATGCCCTGTAATGCTGTCATATCCTTCATCTCAAGTATATCAGCCCCTGCAATAAATGCCTTCTCGCCTTCCCCGGTTATTATAATAACCCATACATCCTTGTTTGCCTCAAGCTCAATGGCAGCATTTTTTATATCATCAAGGGTCTCCGAGTTCAATGCATTGAGTGCCTTAGGCCTGTTTATCTTGACTATGGCAATCCTATCCTTAATCTCGATTATAAGGTTCTTGTATTCCATGATTAGCCCTCACATTCAAGAACTGCAGCCAGACCCATACCACCGCCTATACACATGGAAACAAGACCATATTTTAGCCCCAGTCTTCTCATCTGATAAAGTGCGGTTGTGACAAGCCTTGCTCCAGTACATCCAATCGGATGTCCAAGGGATATACCTCCACCAAAGCGATTGCACTTATCCATATTTATCTTCAACTCCCTAATGCAGGCAATAGACTGGGATGCAAATGCCTCATTAAGCTCAATGAGGTCTATCTGGTCGATTGTGAGATTTGCCTTTTTAAGCGCCTTCCTTATAGCAGGGATTGGTCCCAAACCCATGTATGCAGGGTCTACACCGCCATTTGCCCATGCTATCATCCTGCCCATAGGTTTGATACCTAGTTCCTTTGCCTTATCTCTTGTCATGAGGACAACTGCAGCTGCCGCATCGTTTAAACCTGATGCATTACCTGCTGTGACAGTTCCATCCTTTTTAAATGCAGGAGCAAGTTTAGACATCTTTTCAAGGGTTGTATCCATTGGTCTTTCATCGGTATCAAATATTATAGGGTCTCCTTTCTTCTGGGGTATCTTCACGGGGATTATCTCATCTTTAAAGAGCCCATCTTTTATTGCCTTTCTTGCCCTCTGATGGCTTAATAGGCCAAACTCATCCTGTTCAAGTCTGGAGATATTATATTTTGCTGCAATATTTTCTGCAGTCATACCCATATGATAACCATAAAAGATCTCCCAGATTCCATCCAGAACCATAAGGTCAATTGCCTTTGTGTCAAACATCCTTGCACCCCAACGTAGCCCTGGCAGCGCAAAAGGGGCAAGACTCATATTCTCCATGCCTCCAGCAACAACTACATCATTATCGCCAATGGCTATTGATTGGATGCCATTTATTATTGACCTAAGACCAGAGGAGCATACCTTATTTACTGTATATGCTGCTGTCTCTTTTGGTATTCCACCATAGACACTTGCCTGTCTTCCAGAGTTCTGTCCCAGGCCTGCCTGGATAACATTACCCATTACAACCTCATCAATGACCACCTCTTTAAGGCTGTTGTCATAATCATATGCCTTTGCCTCAAGCTCAGTATCGGTTTTCCCTTCAAATATATCAGGTGCTACTTCCTTGTCTTTGTTTTTTGATGGTCTAATACCTGCCCTCTTTAGCGCCTCTTTAATAACAAGTCCACCAAGCTGAACTGCAGGCACATCCTTTAATGACTGACCAAACTGACCAATAGGTGTTCTTACACAGGAAACGATTACAACGTCTCTCATATCCCACTCCTTTCATTTATTGTTTGCATTTGAAAAAAAATTCACAAACATTTAATATGAATTACACGGTTTTGTCAATGATTTTTAATAAGATAAGTGCATTTTAATTATGAAAAGGGTTTAAAAATATGTTAATGTTAAAATATATACAGCGTTAATAAACTTAATCTGAAGGTGCAGTAGCATGTCGTTAAATATTTCCGTGATAAACGAGATTAAAGAGATTGTAGGCGAGAAAAACTGCCTCACCTCTTTAGAGGATAGAAAATGCTATTCTTATGATGCAAGGACAGAGGGGGCGATCCCAGATCTGGTTGCATTCCCCTCTTCTGCTAAAGAGGTCTCCTCCATCCTCATCCTTGCTAATAAATACCTACTTCCTGTAATACCAAGGGGCCAGGGAACAGGCCTCACAGGTGGCTCCATCCCTGTTGCCGGGGGGATAGTCCTCCCCTTTACACGGATGAACAAGATCCTTGAGATAGATACAGAAAACCTCATAGCCTTTGTTGAGCCAGGGGTAATAACCTTTGAGCTCCAACAGGAGGTGGCAAGATACGGGCTTTTCTATCCCCCTGATCCTGCCTCTTACAAATATTCAAGTATAGGTGGTAATGCAGCAGAGTGTGCCGGTGGCCCTAATTCCCTGAAATACGGGGTGACAAGGGACTATGTTCTGGGGCTTGAGGTTGTAAAGCCAACAGGCGAGATAATAAACACAGGCGTAAGGACAATGAAAGGGGTTGTGGGATACGACCTCACAAGACTTTTTGTGGGTAGTGAAGGCACCCTTGGTGTGATTACAAAGATTATACTAAAGCTTATACCCCTTCCTGAATCAAAGGCAACCATACTTGCACTCTTTCAGGAGGTAGAAGAGGCTGCAGAGGCAGTATCTGCAATAATAGCGGCAAAGATCGTCCCATCAACCATAGAATTCATGGATAAGGCATCTATAACATGTAGTGAACAGGCGAATCCCATGGGTCTCCCTGAGGGCATAGGAGGGTTGCTGCTCATAGAGGTAGATGGGGATAAAGAATCCATTAAAATCCAGGCAGAGAAGATAAAAAAGGTTATCTATGAAAAAAATGCCATACGATGCGACCTCACAGAGGACCCTAAAGAGGCGGATAGGCTATGGCAGGCAAGGCGCACCCTCTCTCAGGCAACATATAATCTCAACCCTGTCAAGATTGCAGAGGATGTGGTTGTCCCGAGGTCAAATATCCCCCAACTAATCAGGGCACTTGAAGAGATAGGGAAGAGATTTGGTATACCCATACTCAGCTTCGGGCACGCAGGGGATGGAAATTTCCATGTGAGCATTATGATTAAGGATACCCCGGAAGACAGGGCAAAGGCAGAAGAGGCAGTTCATGTGATCTTTGAAGAGACCATAAGGCTGGGCGGGACCCTCTCAGGAGAACACGGCATAGGCACCTCGAAGTCAGCATACATAAGTATGGAACTATCACCAGAGACTATAGATACTATGAAAAGTATAAAAAGACTATTTGATCCCAATAATATCATGAATCCCGGTAAAATCTTTCCTTAAATAACACAGGAGGATGTGAGGAGGGGCATCCTCTGGGGCAGATTGGGGGTATGACCTTTGATACCTTCCTCCTCACGGGCACTGTAAAACTAAACAGGCTAACCAGCTAATTACATTACAAAAACCTTTTTTATTTATCATCTATCCTTACTGTCTCCATAACCACCTGAGGGCTTACTGCCACCGTCACCTTGCCAGTATCAAGATTACGCCCTTTTGAAGTATGCTCTTCAAGATAATCCTCAATATCATCGAAAAACTTCTTTTGCACTGACTGTGGGACAGGGGATGTGACAATGCTTACCCCTACATACAATAATGTATCAACAAGAAGGGGGACAAAGATGGGGTGAAAGCCAAGAAGTAATGGTTTATAAAAAAATGAGCCTACAATAAGAAGGATTAATCCGACCAATATACCTACGATAGCCCCTTCCTTCGTCCCCCTTCTCCACAGTACACCGCCTATAAGGGCTGGAAGCCACAAGGCAAAGCCAGGGGAGGCAATATTACTTAAAAGAAGACCAAGCTCTGCTGGTCTTGCAAGGGCCAATATAAAACTTACAATAGCAGCAAAAACCATCCCTATGCGTGACCACAATATAAGACCTTTGTCTGTGACTTTACTGGAGATAGAAAAGATTATATCACGGGAGACAAAGAGCCCTGTTACCATCAACTGTGTTGCCACTGTTGATATTGCAGCAGCCAATACAGCAAGAAGGGTGGCACCTGATGCCCAGGCTGGGAGATATTTTGTAATCGCAATCTGGACAACAGCATCTGCTGCCTTGCCTTTTAAACCTGGCACAAGAATTGGACATACCAGATAACCCCATATTGCCGCTATATTACAGAAGAATATTGAAAAAAGGAGCATCCAAATTGCAGTCTTACGGACAACAACCATGCTCTTTGCCTGCATTGTCCCGATCACTATATGAGGCCAGGCCATGACTGTTAAACCTGCAAGGGCAAGGCCCATCAGATTCTGGGTAGTCCAGGCATTAACAGGACCTGGGACGCCAAGGAGACCTGGCTTTATCTCCTGGACTCTTTTGGCCATATCGCTAAGACTTGTGTTGTTTGTTGTAAATAGGATCCATATAAGAAAACCCCAGAATGTTGCTGTGAATATGATCCCGAGAAGGACATTAAGCCACGCAACGCTACGGGTACCACCAAGGAGGCATATAAGGAGCATTATAACAGTCATATAAAGGGCACCAAACCAGAATGGCCAACCCACAGCTGCCTTCATACCTGCACCAATACCCACAGCCTGAAGCCCAAGATATGGAAATAGGAAAATAACAAGGACACCGCCCAATATCAACCTCAAGGCCTTTGACTGGTAGCGCTCACCTAAAAACTGAACTGGTGAAAGATAGCCATATTTACTTCCACCTGCCCACAGTTTAGGGCCTATCATGACATACAAAAAGGCAAAGGAGGTAAATGAGAAGAAAAGCATAAATCCAGGGCCCGTATTATAGATAGTGCCTGGAAAACCATAAAAAGTCCAGGCGCTGGATATGGCAAAATAGACATAAAAAAACATGACAAAGGTGCCGATTGCCCTGCCTGCAAGAAGATAATCCGCCGCTGTTTTCTTATTCAACTTATACCCATAAGCACTCACAAAGACCAAAACAACGCCTAATAAAAGCACAATCCAGATCATATAATCCCCCTTTTTTTAAATTTTATCTGTATCTATATGGCCAGTATCTGCTTGTATATATCCAGAACGCCAAAAGCCATATAATAGTCTGCAGATTATAGAATGCAACAACAACTGGCATCCATCCAAACAGTAGATATGATATATTTTGCAAAACAAAAGGAAGAACAAAAATATACCAGACAGAGCTTAGGAAAAGAATCCATAATAAAATCCTCCCTGGCTTATGACCCACAATCTCTCTCATAATCTAACCCCCTTAAATATTGATATTTTTTCTGCTTCTACGGAGATTACTGTCCGTATTTTTCTCTCAGCTCCTTCTTTAATATCTTTCCTGCGGCATTACGGGGCAATTCCTCTACGATGTGCACAACCTTTGGAACCTTATACCCTGCTATCTTTCCCTTGCAAAAATCAGCAATCTCTTGAGGTTTAATGGATGCCCCATTTTTTAAAACAACGATGGCAGTCACAGCCTCACCCCATACAGGATGGTGTGTCCCGATTACACAGGACTCCTTTATCAATGGATGTTGATGTATAACCTTTTCTATCTCAGCAGGATAGACATTCTCACCCCCTGTTATAATCATATCTTTAAGGCGGTCAATAACCCTTATATAACCCCTTTCATCAATAGAGCAGACATCCTCTGTGTGAAACCACTCTCCCTTGAATGCCTTGGCAGTCTCCTTTTCCTTCCGCCAATAGCCAAGCGTCGTCCCCGGTCCCCTCACTATCATCTCGCCGATACCACCTGCTGGAACAGGATTATTATCTGGATCTACAATAAGAACCTCCATGTCATAGCTTGTTCTACCACAGGATTCAAATATCCTGTCATCACCCCTATCCAGTGCCTCCTTTATATCTCTAACCGAAAGATTGGTTGTCACGCCTGTGGTCTCTGTGGTTCCGTGATGTTCACCCAGTATGTTTCCAAATGTCTCTGTGAACTGCCTATACACGGCAGGTATTATGCCTGCCCCTGCAAACCAAAGGGTTCTCCAGCTTGAAAGATCATATTTATCCCTACTTGGGTGATCGAGTATCATCATGACCATAGGTGTTGCAAACATACCTGCTGATAATCTCTCCTGCTGGGTAACTGAGAAAAACTGTTCCACATCCCACTTGGAAAAGATATAGGAGATACACCCTGTATACTGTGCACCAAAAAAGGTATAGTGGGCAGTAATATGATACATGGGACATACAATAAACACATGGTCATCCATATTGAGGTTATTATTTTTTGAACAGACACGTCCGGCATGGTAGAAGTTACTGTGGGTCTGCATGACCCCCTTTGGAAGCCCTGTGGTCCCACTGGTATACATAAGCATGGCAACATCGTTTTCAAATATCTCTGTGGTCTGGGGTGCAGGGGATGCGGACTTTATAAGCTCATCGTAGTCCAACCATCCAGTGGGTTTCTTCTCAGGTGGACCAAAATATATAATCTTCTCTACAGAGGGCAAGGAATCCTTAATGGTCTCTACAACCCCTATGAACTGTTCCTGAACAATCAGGATAGAGGGCTCTGAGTCAGCCAGGACTGCTGCAATCTCAGGGGGTGCAAGCCTAAAGTTGCACACCACATAGATGAGCCCTGCATTGGGAACAGCCAGGGCGCATTCTATATATTCAAGGCTATTTTGACTCAATATAGCAACCCTATCGCCCTTTTTTGCCCCAAGCCCGTGCAGGGCATTACCTATTCTGTTTACCCTGTCTTTTACCTGAGAGAATGTAAAGATTCTTTTTTTGCCTTCCACCTCTTTTAATGCCACCTTATCAGGATAAAGAGATGCGTTACGATTTATAATGGTTCTAATAGTTGAAAATGTGCTTTGTGACCCCATAATATCCTCCCTTCCATAATATTGATTAAATATATAAGCAATTTTTATACCACGACGTGGTATATGAAAACCTTTTGATATTATTGGATAGTCTGTTTTTACAACAGCTTGATTTAATGCCCTATTTTGTATCTTTTAGATATACGTTGCACCTAATGGTAACAGTGGAGGGGCAGATATCCTTCGGCAGGGTCAAACTTGGTAAGCCTCATTATATTTTTATAAAGGATAAACTCCTTGTCCTCATAGGCTATAGGAAGCGAAAAGACCTTTGCAAGCTCACCTCTCATATAGCCAAAGGGCACATCAGAGCCGAATATGACCCTGTGCGGGCCTATCGCCTCTATAAACCTCAATATATCTCCCTGAGAACCCAGGGCTGTATCAAAATAGATATTTTCTCTGTCCTTGAAGCTTCTCAAGAATGACATAGGATTTCCACCAAGAAGACCAAGATGGGGTATTATAATCTTTATGCCCTCTGCCATCTCAACAAAACTTTCTGTAAAACGAAGCTCCTCCTCAAAGATGATAGGCTTATCTGTCTTTTTAATCTTTTCTATTAATCCAGGAAGCGCCTTATCCTCAAGGATCTTATAGTTTGATGCAGAGTCCTGCCATCCTCTCATCCAGTGCCATTTTCCCCCATAGTATCCATCCGGAATAGGGTCAAATCCATCCCTGTCATAATCCTCTCTTATGTAATGATAGGGGATAAAATTCTTCACCTTTTTTGCCTCCTCAAGAACACGCACATTTATCTCATTGCTATCTATGGCAGTTGAGGGAAAGGGCATAATAAAGACATGCGTTACCCCTGATTCCCTCTGTTGACTCTGAAGCTCTCTTGTTGTAACATCTACACCCAGGGTTATAGAGGGCCCCCAGTGTGTATGGCTATCTATTATATATTCAAAATCCATATTTGCATTTTCATTACCATAAATGGTATATCCTTGTAAAGGAACTTTGATTATCTTATAGGGCAGCCAGATGACTGATTTCAAGATAAAGACACCTTTTCTCACTGTCGATATAATAATCCGATATAAAGGCGGCATTGTCCTTATAGAGAGAAAGAATTATCCCTATGGATGGGCACTGCCAGGTGGTTTTGTGGATATAGGTGAATCCCTTGAATATGCTGCAGTGCGAGAGGCAAAAGAGGAGACATCCCTTGATGTGTCGCTTTTGGAGCAGTTCTATGCATACTCAAAACCAGACAGAGACCCCCGTTTTCACACTGTATCTGTTGTTTATATTGGTGATGGCAGGGGAGGACTCAAAGGAAGAGATGATGCAAAAAAGGCAGGGATATTCACAGAGGACAATCTCCCTGAACAGATTGCCTTTGACCATAGGGCCATAATCGATGATTATCTTCGCTATATAAAGACCGGTAAAAGACCTGATATAAAGATATAAGACAAGACCTTTATGGACTTATTAAACGCTGGGATATATCCTTGAGATCCCTTCCACCATAGAAAGGTAACATATAAAAGATGTGTTATACTGAATCCGCTTTAATAAATATCAGATATTCATACCTGTAGAGATCCTCTATAAACTGGCATATTATCTCAGCCTCATCGCTATGCCTCCCCTGGGTTGCAAGGATATGGCCTATTCTTTTATCAAATATGAAATGGATAAAATCTGCAAACACACCCCTTATGACCCTGTAACCAAAGGATTCCCCCACCTTTTTTAGATAGGAGAACTTTATAGTGTATTCATCGTGGCCCATAAGGGGTATCCTTTCAGGATTTCCTTTGGGCACAAATTTTATTAGTGATTTAAGATGCTCAGGCGGTGATGCCTCACAGCTATGTTCACCTGCATAGATATATGGTATGCCTGAAATGCAGAGTTTTTCTATTGCCTCTATGGCACCTATATTCAGATTGAAGGTATCCTCCGCAGGTAGCGGTAGGCTGTATTTTTCAAAAAGCGCCCTAATCTTTTCAATAAATGGTTCAGTGGTATCTGGGTTGAATAATTTTAACATATCTTTTTTTAAACCAACAACAGCAGGAAAGTCCCCAAGATTTTCATTCATGATAACAAGGTCGTAATTTTTTAAAAACACCTCATCCACATCGAAAAAATTCCTTTCGATAAAGGTTACCTTATAATCCTTCAGGGTTTCCCTCTGTTTTTCAAGGAGAAAGGGTGATATATCAATCATAGTTGGCCTTAGAGCGCTATTTATATCGAGAAAGTCCTTCATGAGACATCCATATCCGCCACCTATCTCTATAATTTTATTTATTTTGTCCATAGGGATATATTTGCTCAGATAACTGTATAAAAGCCTCCCAAAGGGTTTATTGTCTACCAGTATACTTCTTAGCACGGTATTTTCAGGATAAAGACTATTGCACACGGTAAGCTCCCAGCCCAATGTGCGTAGTTTTTCTGTGTGATACCTATGGGTTGTGTTTATCCTATAATCCATATAGATAAAACAAAAGGGGGATCCTCTAACAATGTGCCCCAATGGTAGAGGTGTTTAAAATACTAAAGGGATGGGCACAGTGGCTACAAACTGTCTTATCTTAATAAAAAACCCCCATGGTAATCTATGGGGGTTTGGTTTCAGGGTTCTATTTCTTACTGCCTGCCTGCCACGATGACATCAACTACTGAAGGATCGGCAAGTGTTGTTGTATCGCCTAGCTGATCGATCTCGCCGGAGGCAACCTTTCTTAAGATCCTTCTCATGATCTTGCCTGAACGTGTCTTAGGAAGGCCAGGGACAAACTGGATCTTGCCTGGTGATGCGATAGGCCCGATCTCCTTCCTTACGTGGGCAACAAGCTCTTTCTTAAGCTGGTCGCTTGGCTCATAGCCAGTCTTGAGGATAATATATGCGTATAGGTCTTCGCCTTTAACCTCATGGGGGAAGCCGACGACTGCTGACTCTGCAACTGCTGGGTAGGAGTTAAGGGCTGCCTCAACCTCTGCTGTCCCCATCCTGTGCCCTGATACGTTTACAACGTCGTCAATACGTCCCATAAGCCTGAAATAACCATCTTCATTTCTTATGGCACCATCGCCTGAGAAATAGAAGCCTGGCTGCTGGACAAAATATGTATTGAAGAATCTCTCTGGTTCACCAAAAACACCCCGCATCATACCTGGCCATGAACGCTCCATGCAGAGTTCGCCCTGCTCATTAACAGGTGCATCAACTGCAGGTTCATTTGCCGATGACCTTGGCTGAAGTGCCCTTGCCTTGACGCCAAAGAACGGGAGTGTTGCAAATCCTGGAATTGTGGGCCATGCGCCTGGAAGCGGTGAAATGAGGATCCCGCCTGTCTCTGTCTGCCACCATGTATCAACGATGGGGCATCTCTCGCCGCCTATGTGTTTATGATACCACAGCCATGCCTCAGGATTGATGGGCTCGCCCACTGAACCAAGAAGCCTCAGTGAGGAAAGGTCTCTCTTTGCGGGCCACTGATCCCCTTCTTTCATAAGGGCACGAATGGCTGTTGGTGCTGTATAGAATATACTGACCTTGAATTTCTCAACAATCTGCCAGAATCTATCTGGGTTCGGGAAGGTGGGAACTGACTCAAAGACTATGGATGTTGCGCCGTTTGCCAGCGGACCATAAACAATGTATGAGTGACCTGTTACCCAGCCGATATCTGCGGTACAGAAAAAGATATCCTTGTCTTTGTAATCAAAGATGTATTTGAATGTGGCATAGACATAGACCATATAGCCGCCTGTTGTATGAAGCACACCCTTTGGTTTGCCTGTAGAGCCTGATGTATAGAGGATGAAAAGGGGATCCTCTGCATCCATCCATACAGGTGCACATACATCGCTTATATCAGTGGCTGCCAGCTCATCCTCAAACCAGGTATCTCTCCCTTCCTTCATTGGGACATTAAAATCGCCAAGCCTCTTTACAACTATAACCTTATCAACAGTATGCCCCTCTTTTGCACAGAGGTCAATGGCTGTATCGGCATTTGCCTTGGAGCTTACGGTCTTGCCTGAACGCCAATAGCCGTTTGCAGTAATCAATATCTTTGCGCCTGCATCAAGGATCCTGTCACGGAGTGCCTCAGCAGAGAAACCACCGAATACGATTGTGTGGATTGCGCCGATTCTTGCACATGCAAGCATGACAATCGGGAGCTGCCAGATCATAGGAAGGTATATGGCAACCCTATCACCCTTGCGGACGCCTTTTTTCTTGAGGACATTGGCAAACCTGGAAACGAGTTTTAGCATCTCTTTATAGGTAAGTTTTACTACATCATCCTCTGGCTCACCCTGAAAAAGTATGGCAACCTTATCGCCTCTTCCCTTCTTGATCTGCGCATCAAGGCAGTTATATGATATATTTGTCTTACCGCCTATAAACCACTCGACCTCGCCCTTTGCAAAATCCTCCCTGTTAACCCTCAGCCATTTCTTGTACCAGTATAATTCTGATGCAATCTCGCCCCAGAATGTTTCCGGGTCTTCTACTGACTGTTTCCACATCTTTTCGTATTCCTCGCGGCTGCTTACATATGCCTGTTCTACGAAATCCTCTGGTGGATAAAATTTGTTATTTTCTTCCCTAATCTTTCCCATGCGGAACCTCCTGATTTAATATAATTGATTGTGATGCTATTTAATTTTTCATGTGTAAACGCTCTATTCTAAACATAGAAAAACGAGTTGTCAACAAAATTTTGTTAATATTTTCACAATTTATATAGCGGCAAGACATCACCTAATAAACAAAGCCCCCTCTTTTGGATTCACTATCTAAATGAAAGGTTCATGAAAAACTTGACTTGAGGATTAGCTATTAATACGTTAATATATCTTTAAAAAATATTAAATCATAAGGAGCACAGAATGGCAGATATGGAAACGAGAGACCCTATGAAACTCTTGATAGAGGGCAATAGGAGATATGTATCAGGAAAACCCGTCCACCCAAATCAGGATTCAAAAAAAAGAAAAGGGCTATCCTCAGGTCAGAGACCCTTTGCTATTATAGTTGGATGCTCTGATTCCCGCGTCCCCCCTGAGATAATATTTGACCAAGGATTAGGGGATTTATTTGTTATAAGGGTTGCAGGCAATATTGTAGATGATGTGGCGCTGGGCAGTATTGAATATGCAGTTGACCATCTCAAAACTGAGCTTGTGGTGGTTTTGGGGCATTCAAAATGCGGTGCAGTGACTGCCACTGTCGAAGGCGGTAATGCCCATGGCCATATAGGGGACATAACCAACATTATTAGGCCTGCTGTTGAAAAGGCTAAGAGCCAACAGGGTGATATTGTTGAAAATGCCATCAGGAATAATATAGACATGGTAATAGAAACAATAAAATCAGCAGAGCCGATTATAACAAGATCGATAAAGGAAGGAAGACTTAAGATAATCGGCGCATACTATAATATAGAAACTGGCGTGGTTGAGTTTGGCTCATAAAAATTTTTATAAAAAAAGAGGGGACGATTCTATGTCCCCTCTAAAATGACAATATGGTCGCTGGCTTTTTATTAGTGGGTCTTTAGATAATCAACGCAGAATTTTATTATCTCATCACCAGGAAGACCTTTCGCCTTTGCATCCTTTGCATATTCATCAAGCAGCGGCCTTACCTTTGCAGCCCATCTTGCATCCTCTTCCTTGCTAAGCTTTATGACCTGGTTTCCCTTGGATTTTGCAAAGGCATAACCCTCTTCATCAATCTTATCCCATAACTGACCTTGTTTCACAGCCCATTCCTTGCTTACCTCCTCAAATACCTTCTGAACGTCCGGCGGTAGGGAATTCCATTTTGCCTTGTTCATAACTATAAACATAGCTGTTGTATATGCAGAGCCAAAGTTCTGGGTTGTTGACCTTACAACCTCACCCCATCTCCATCCCACCATGGACTCCATAGGTGACATTGCGCCTTCTACCACCCCTGTCCGAAGTGCATCATAGGTTTCAGCCTGGGTTGTCCCAACAGGCGTTGCACCAAGGGCTAAGACAACTTTGGATGAAAGGCCTGTTGCCCTTATCTTCATCCCCTTTAAATCCTCAAGGGTCTTAACAGGTTTCTTTGTATGCAGGATCCCGGGCCCATGGGCATGAACATAAAGCACCTTTACATCGCTGACCTCTTTCGGCTGAAACTTTGCGTAAAAGGCATTTGCAAGATTTGTCGCCTGAACACCACTCTTATATCCCAATGGAAGGTCAAGTGCCTCAAACATAGGGAACTTTCCTCTTGTGTATGCAAAGCAGCTCTCGCCAATATCTGCAATGCCCTTAACAACATTATCGTATGTCTGTGCTGCTGGTGTTAATGTACCCCCTGGATAATAGGTTATCTTTACCTTTCCATTGGTTCTCTTTTCAACCTCCCTGCACCAGGCCTCTGCTATCTTGCTATTTTGATGGGGGGCTGGAAAAAAGTTTGAAAAGTTAAGCTTAATCTCTTTCTGCTGAGCCGATGCAGGATTTGGAATAGTAACCATGCAAAAAGACACACAGAGCACAAAAATAAAAAACGCTAAAACAAAATGTTTTTTCATAAAACCCTCCTCAACTTTTTTTAATTTATATGAAATTGAACCTTCTTTGTCAAGATTTTTATATTCCTCCTTTCCTTTTTGCCTTTCCTCTTGATTTTTCATGATTGGCCTCATCTTAATAAATGCCTTTTCTATCAACCAGGCATCAGAACACCTGGTAGCCAGGTTGCAATCGCTGGAAACATAAAAACCAATATCCCACCCACAATAAGGCTTACGAGGAAAGGATAAACCCCACCGTATATAACACCTAAGGGTGTCTTCGTTATCTGTTTAACAACAAAGACGCATATCGCCATAGGTGGAATTACAACACCAATCATGACTGTGATGCCTATCAATATCCCAAACCACAATGGGTTGTAGCCGAGTTGTATAATTGCAGGATAGAAAATGGGGGTTGCAAGAATCATAAAGGCAAGGTCATCTATGAATGAACCGCCTATCAGATAGATTAAAGCGATAAAAATCAGTATAACCCAGGATGGCATCTGAAGACCTACTATCCAGTCTGCGGTAATCATTGGTATTTTTGTTACCGCTATAAAGTGCCCCAGGACTGTTGATGCTGCTATAAGCAAAAGCACCATACACGCAGCCCTCACAGATTCTACCGCTGACTTGGCAAAACCCTTTAGGTTTAAATCCCTCTTTGAGAATGCAAGCAAGAGGACGAGGAAGGTTCCTACACTGCCTGCCTCGGTAGGGGTAAAAAAACCGCCAAGTATACCGCCAATGACAAGAACAAATATAATAAGAACCATTATAACATCAGGGACAGTTTTTAGACGTTGGGACCATGTAGATCTTTCACTTTTAGGAGCCAAGGCAGGGTTCATTTTGCACCAGCCATAGATAACACCAATAAAGAATAAGGCAATGAGCAGACCAGGAAAAATGCCTGCAAGGAACAGTCTTCCTATAGACTGGTCTGTGATAATCCCGTATATAATCAAGGTGACACTTGGTGGAAGCAATATCCCAAGGGTTCCCACGGTTGCCACAATACCAGTAGAAAGTCTTCTATCATAGCCGTATCTCTCCATCTCTGGGACAGCGACTGCGGCAAATGTAGCAGATGTTGCAGGGGAGGAACCGCATATTGCCTTAAAGACTGTTGCCCCACCAACTGTTGCCATGGCAAGACCTCCAGGCACATGCCCTATGAATTTGTTTGCAGCATCAAAGAGCCTTTTAGCTATCCCTGAATTAAATGCCACCTGACCCATTAAGACAAAAAGAGGGATAACTGTAAAGCTATAAGAGTTCAAGACATCATAAAAATCTTTTGCAAGAAGATTAAAGGCAGCGCCCCATGATATGAGGTAACCAAAGCCGACAAAACCAACCAGGATCATTGCAAAGGCAAGCTCGATCCCTGTTAGAAACAAAAAGAGAACAACAAGTAAACCAATGATACCAACCATTACCTCACTCATATTTTCCTCCGATAATCTTGATTATATCACATATGAGTACAAGACACTCAACAAAGCAGCAAATACCCATACCATAAGCTATAGGATAGAATGGCAATTTAATTGTAAGAGACACCTCGCCTGACCTGTATAGGTCTGTTGCATAGATCATGAGATTGTATCCCACCAAGAAAAAAAGCACAATAGACATAAGACGAGTTATAGTATTAATGATATTCTGTCCAGCCTTTGGCATCTTTAGCACAAAGAAGTCCACAAAGATATGTCCCCTCATCCATGATGTAAGAGGGATACCGAATCCCATGGCAACAGCGCCCCCCATTCCAACCATCTCAAATGTTCCGATTATAGGATGACCAAACAACCTCAAAACAACATCTGCGACTGTAAGCAACATAATAAAGGTCAAGGCAATGCAGGCGATCACATTCATTAGTTTGCTAAGCTTTTCCGAAAACCACAGTATAGCTGTCATACCCCCTCCTAAATTTTTAGGTTAAATTAAATAGATACACGCTCTATATCGCACTCCATGATAGGTTCAGAAAAAGCCAATCCAATACCTCAAAAATATCCTATCTTGTTTTTCCAGCTTGGGTCAAAATTCTTATCAAAGAAGTAGTCTTCCAGTTTAGCAAGGAGCCTCTTCCAGCCTGTGGAAAAATCATGGCTGAGAACATCCTCAAGAAAGGGAACTATCTCGCCGAGTTTGTCCTTGGGCAGATATCCATGTGCCTTCATCTGGTAGGACTTCAGCAGGGCATCTGCATTAAGGGCATGGGCAGTGAGCATAACGACCTTAAGGCCTTTTTTTACACAAAATTCGAGAAGGTCGAATCCCCTTACGCCCATAATATCGAGTATTACTATGTCGTAGTTATTCTTTTCCAGCTTATCCATTGCCTCTTCATAAGAGGTAGCCTTCTCAAAGGTGCAGCTCGCACAGGCATCCTTAATCTCTTCCTCTAAAACACTAAGGACATCCGGTTCATCGTCTACCGCCAAGATTTTCTTGCCCTCTAATAAACTTTTATTCATGATCATCACCTCTTTTTGATTGATTTATCACTTTAAAACCTATTTTTTTAAATGTCAAGCAAAAGCAAATGGAATAAACAAAAATCAGAATTTTTTTATAATCCTCTTTTTTTGTTCTTCATTGTGAACAAAAACTATAATATCCTTATATGCAAAATTAAAAAAGCTATGTCCCCGTTCACATATTTTTCCCATAACCCTTTTAAAGCATGACGAAACCTCAAACAATGTAGCAATCCCATTGTTATTTTAACAGTGCTGAGTTGTTATTTTTTAATTAGATTCTTCTTTATTAACTAAGGGCAGGCTCGGACTATTTTTAAATGCCTGTTGATGTCGCAGGCCATAGGCCTGTGGAGGGTCTTAGACAACGCTAAAGAGGTTACCGGGTCTTAAAAAAGCTAATAATATGATTAACCCATGGCATTAGAGAGTCTCTGCGAGGATCTTAATTGCCTCTGGGTTCTGTATAGGCTCATGACATACACCCCCAATGCATGGGATGATTTTTTCCCCATCATCTTCATACCTTATGGTTTTATAAGGATAGAAAAGCGCATACGCCTCTGCCTTCAGTTCTGATGATGCCCCTTTTTGGATTGTAAGCTCAAGCATATTGAAATAGGCATCAATGGCGCAGTAGAGATACCCACCATGGACACCTATGGTTTGAGCCTGGGTGGAGAAGGCCCTTAAGGCATACTCTGCATAGCTATGATATGATGGATCCCTCAGTATTGCTGATAGCCTTAAAAGGACAATTATTGCCAAAGAATTAGCAGATGGTTGAGGGGTATCATCTATACCCTTTATCTTTATGCCCATGATATCATCCTCAGAATCAAAAAAGCCTCCTGACTCTCTGTCCCAGAGCCTGTCAATACAGGTCTTCATTATGCCCTCAGCATGGACAATATAGGCATTATCCCCTGTTGCCTCATAGGCGCTTATAAGGGCATCGGTAAGATATATATAATCATCGAGCATTGCCTTTACGCCAGGGGAATGGAAAAGCCTACCGTCCCTCATGTTGTCTCTCATTAACCTGTCAATGGTCTTTAGTGCAGACTCCTTTATCCCTTCATCCCCGAGGGTCCTATATACCTTTAAAAGGACCGAGGCAGCCATACTATTCAGAGATGTGTATATGGTGGTGTCTATAAAGGGTTTCTGTCTTTTCTGTCTTTCGCTAAGGAGCTTTTTCTTTCCCCCTTCTATAATCTTTTCCAGTTTTTGAACAGGCATACCCATTTTTTTGGCAAGGTCGTCTATTGATGCCTCAATGGATAGGACCATCCTATCAGGGTTATGACGCATGATACCCCTGTCGTGGAAAAAATATGCAGTAAGCACCCTGAATTCCTCCTCATCCAGGGCATCCCTGAATTCCTTTCTGCTCCAGGTAAAGTATCCGCCCTCATCTTCAGGGGTAATATCTGCATCCTGACTTGCATAGAAACCACCATCTTTATCAAAGAGTTCACCTTTAATAAACCCTATAATGCCCAGGGCTATATCCCTGAATAACCCTTCCTTGAATATATTATATGCATCCGTGTAATTTTTCAGTAGCCAGACATTATCATCAAGCATCTTTTCAAAATGGGGCACAGCCCAGTATGCATCTGTAGAATATCGGTGGAAACCGCCAGCAACCTGATCATATACGCCTCCTCTTGCCATGGAGGTTAGTGTTTTCTTTAAAAATTCACCGAGCCTGGCATCATTTGTTAAAAAATAACGATTAAGCAAAAACTCCAGAGAGCCGGGCATAAAAAATTTAGGGGCATAGCCAAAGCCGCCGTTATCCCTATCTGCAAAATTTAGGATTGTCTTTAAACCAGTATTTATCGCCTCAGGGCTGATATCTCCCCTTACAGTGGTATCAACGCTAAGAAGTCTCGCTATCTCCTTGCTGTTTTCTATAATCTCGTTCTTTTTTGCCTTGTATAATTCACTAATTGCCTTAAGGAGGGTCTTGAATCCAGGTATACCAGATCTCTCGTTAAGGGGAAAATATGTCCCTCCATAGAAGGGTTTTTTATCATGGGTTAAAAACACGCTCAGTGGCCAGCCACCACCACCTCCCATGGCAGCCACCGCCCTCTGATAGCGCTGGTCTATATCCGGTCTTTCATCTCTATCGATCTTTATGGATATAAAGTTTTTATTGAGAAGCTCAGAGACCTCGTCATCCTCAAAAGACTCCTTTGCCATAACATGACACCAGTGACACCACACAGCCCCTGAGCTGAGAAATACAGGTTTCTCCTCTAATCTTGCCCTCTCAAATGCCTCATCGCACCAGGGATACCAGTCTATCTTCTGGTATGCAGCATGCCGAAGATAGGGTGAGTTTTCCTTTGCCAGCCTGTTCATATATGTGAATCATCCTTTAGGCTATACATTATAAAGCAATCTCCCTTTTTAGGTTATTATAGACATGCCCTTTATAGTAATACATATAAAAAAATTGTCAATCATTTATTAATATCAAGAGCCTTATAGGGATGTTGATTGATTTTTTTGAACAGCCTTATACATCCTATCCCAATACAATCCTTCCAATGCTACCCTGCCGTTTACCGGGCAGCAATATTAACCCCATATTCTTCAGCAAGGTCTTGATATATATGGCATGGTAATGATAATATTACCCCATTGGCATCATGAAAAACCCTCCCCCCCTTGTTGAGAGAGGGAAAAACCTTTGGCAAAACGAAAAAGGGCTGATAGGATATTAGGATATGAAGAATCTCTCTATAGGCATGTTTGATTCCGGTGTTGGAGGGCTTACAGTCCTTAAAGAGGTAAAAGAGCTCCTTCCAGGGGAGAATATCATATATCTTGGTGATACAGCCAGGGTGCCCTATGGAAACAGGTCCCCCCAGACCATAATCAGGTATGCACTGGAGAGCGCGCTTTTTCTCCTAACGAAGGGCATAAAGATACTTGTTATTGCATGCAATACATCCTCTGCCACTGCATTAAATGTCCTGTCAAGGAAACTCCCCATCCCTGTCATAGGTGTTATAGAGCCAGGGGCAAGGGTTGCGGCGGCAGAGACAAGGAAAAAAAAGATAGGCGTCATAGGGACAAAGGCAACAATAAGGAGTATGGCGTATGAAAAATCCATAAAAGCCATAGACCCTGAGATAGATGTGGTATCAAAACCCTGCCCCCTTTTTGTCCCCATAGTAGAGGAGGGGCTCGAAAATGATGAGGTTGCCCATATCATGGCAGAGAAATACCTTAAGGATATAAGAGACTCGGACATAGACACATTGGTTATGGGCTGCACACACTATCCTGTAATGGAGGACGTAATAAAAAAGGCAGTGGGAAGACATGTGAAGGTTGTGAACACCGGTAAAGAGACAGCAAAGGAGGTTAAAAGATGTCTTGGGGATAAAAACATACTAAAGATAAGAGGAAAAGGCATCTGCCAATATTTTGTAACAGACTCACCTGAGACATTCAGTGAGATAGGGGGGAGGTTTCTTAAGGTCCCTATTACACCCATAAAATATATAAAAAGTCTTGATTATAAAGATATTATCCTGCGCTGATGGTTGTTCAGGTTGCCCTTCCACTCCCCATAGCAAAGACATTCTCATATTCAGTTCCTCATAGACTCCAACCTTTTATAAAGATATCCCAGAGGGTTACAGTCCCGTTCCATAATAGATACACCTATGGATATATAACAGATATAGATGATGGCATTCAGGAGGGTCTTAAGGAGGTCCTGGATATTTTGGATCTATACCCCCTTATTCAAGGCGAGATAGCCCGGTTATGCCAGTGGGCATGCGGTTATTATATAACCCCCATTGGCCTGGTGCTTAAATATGCAGTCCCTAAATACATAAGACCTGACAGATACCTCTTTATTGAATCAGCACATGGGGTATCAGACAGAAGATGGGCTAAACAGTTACATGGCATAAAACTTGAGAGGGCATTCTCCCTTGTGGGAAGGGATAAAATATTAGGGTATCTCAAAGATGGCGCCATCATCCTCAGAGACAGATTTACCAAAAAAGATTTTAGCTATTACAGCCAAGATGAAGACAAAAAAGGAGATGTGGGCAAGCCAATAATCCTTGTGGCAGGATTTAAAACACGCCTCGAATACTATTCAGGATTAATCGAGACACAGATCAGGCAAAATAAAAACATCCTCATGCTGATACCTGATTATGAGACCACGGGTCAATTTTTTTATAAAATCCTCACAGAAAAGTTTGGAAAAAGGGTTTTCTGGTATGGCTCATCGGTAAAACAGGATTCAAGGATGGAGACATATTTCAGGGCAAGGAATGAGACAGGACAGATTATCCTGGGTAATAAAAGCTGCGTGTTTCTGCCCATAAATAGCCTTTCTTTAATTATCGTGGAGAGGCACGAGGAGGATAGCTTCAGAAATGAGAGGGAGTTCAGGTTTAATGCATGGGAGGTTGGGGTAAAAAGGGCAGAGCTTGAGGCCATCCCCATTATTTTAGGTAGTGTGGCACCTAAGATAGAGGTAATAAAGCGGGCCTCTGACGGTGATTATAGGATAATCAAAAAGGATATACCATCACTGGCGGGATCCACCGAAACAAAGATAGATAAAAAACCCTTCTTTTCTGGCTCTCTCCCTGAGGGGCTTTTAAATACAGTCGAAGATGCACTAAGGGAAAAAAGACAGGCGGTAATCTATACACCAAGAAAACATTACAGCTCTCAGATGAGCTGCCTGGACTGCAATACCATCCTTACCTGCCCCTTATGCGCCGGAATCCTAAGCTACAAGAAAAGCAAGAATAAGACAGTCTGTCCTTCCTGCCAGAGGGAATTTGACTACACAGAGACCTGCCCCCAGTGCAAAGGCAGTCTGATTAGATTTTTACAGTTCGGCGCAGAATATATCGCTGAAAACCTAAAAAATATCCTATGCAATATTGAGGTCATTCTGGTTACAGGGGACAACATAGAGAAACAGATAAAGAGGCTGCAGGCTAGAGATAGTGGGCAATCGAGGATAATAGTGGGGACAAATATTCTATCCCGGCTATATGGGATAGGCTGCGATGAGTTGATATTTATAGGTCTTGAGGACACACTGAACATAGCAGGGTATAGGGCAGGGGAGAGGCTGTTTCAGACGCTTATGAATACAGTGGATGCCCTAAATCCAGGACAAATCCTTTTTTTTACTGATACAAGAAAGGATTTTAATCTGAAAAGATTCACAGATTATAATGGTTTTTATATGGAGGAACTGGATAAGAGAAAAAGCGCAGGATTCCCACCCTATAATGACATATATCTCATTGAGGTGGAAAAAAACACCATCGAGACAGGTGAAAGGGTGATAAAAAGGATAAAAAAACACCTGGAGGCATCGGGGCTTTCAGAATACCTAATGGGTCCCTACTTTGAAAAAAGAAAAAAATACCGCTGGAGGATAATTGTTAAGAACGGGCATGAAATGCTGCATGAGCTTCTTCTTTCGCTCTATAACATGAATGATGTGGTTATCGAGGTCAATCCTATAAATATCTAAGGCATCTAAAACCTATACGCTCCCTTTTCATGGGCCTCAGGGAATAAAAAAAGGGGGCAGTAGATATGCCCCCTTTTTCTCTTAAATCGAGATTACTTTGCTGGTGCTGGTGCTGGTGCTGCTGGTTTCTCTTCTGCAGGTTTCTCTGCCTTTTCCTTTTTGGCTTTTGGTGCTTTTTTTGCCTTCTTCTCTTTCTTCTCAGCCGGTGCCTTCTCTTTCTCAGGTGCTACTGCCTTCTCTGCTGCTGGTGCCTTTGCTGGTGCTGCTGCCTTTTCCTGTGCAAAGGCAGGTGTCATGAAGACAACGCCAATAAGGATTGCTACTACGATTGTTAAAACCTTTTTCATCTTACGACCTCCTTTTTATTTTTTTGATTCCTGTTATTTAATATGCATTTATCATACCAAAAACAAAATGCGTTGAAATAATTAGATTTTGAAATTTTATGAGAGGATTGGGATGGAAAAGGATTCGTGATTTAACGAAATCTGTATCATTTATTCGTAAAATCAAAAAAGCTCCCCCCTTTCCTTCATCTTTTTTATCTTAAACCAGAGTTTATCGTAGGGCATATTAAGCAACCTGGCTGCCACAGAGACCTTGCCCTCTGCCTTTACAAATGCCTTTTTAATAAGCTCCTTCTCAACTGTCTCAAAGTCAATGCCCTCATCAGGGATATCTATCTGCTCAGGGATGTTTTTCACGCTGCCCTGATTCACCTCTTCAGGGATATGCTCAACATCTATGACGTTTCCTTCGCACATAATGTATGCGCGCTCTATAATAGACTCAAGCTGCCTTACATTCCCAGGCCAGGAGTAGCCCATAAGCAGTTTTAGCGCCTCATTGGAGACAGATTTTTTTACACCCTGGGCATTGTTTATCTTTTTCAGAAAATGCTCAACAAGTATGGGGACATCCGTAATCCTTTCTCTCAAAGGCGGTATGGAGAATGCAATGACATTAAGTCTGTAATATAGGTCCTCCCTGAAGCCACCTTTTCTTATCTCCTCTTCAAGTTTTTTATTTGTTGCTGCAATAATCCGGACATCGAGCCTTATGGTCTCCTTGCCTCCAAGCCTCCTTATCTCCTTTTCCTGGATTGCCCGGAGCAGTTTTGCCTGCGTCCCCAGGGTCATGTCACCTATTTCATCAAGAAACAGCGTGCTCCCATTAGCCTGCTCAAATAGCCCTGTGTGTCTTGTGATGGCGCCTGTGAATGCACCCTTTTCATAGCCGAACAATTCACTCTCCAGTAAGGTATCTGGTATGGCAGCACAGTTGATGGCAAAAAAGGGCTTGTTCTTTCTTGGACTATTATAGTGTATGCTCTTTGCGAAAAGCTCCTTGCCTGTCCCGCTCTCACCATAGATAAGCACTGTTGAATTGGTTGGCGCTACCCTCCTTACTATCCTGAACAGGTCCTCCATCCTTTTGTGGACACCGATTATATTGTTGAGATGAAATCTATCAAAGAGCTGGTCCTTGAGCATGATATTATCCTTAAGGAGTTTAACCTGATTCATGGCATTGTTTATAACTATGAGCAGCTGGTCTTTTTCAAAGGGTTTTTCAAGGTAATAGAATGCACCAAGTTTAGTTGCCTCTACTGCAGAAGGTATTGACCCAAAGGCAGTAATTATGATTACCTGACACGGACTGTTCTGATTCCTGACCTCCTTCAAAATGAATGTCCCATCTATATCTGGGAGACGAAGGTCTGTAAGGACAATGTCAAAAAAATTGCCCTTTAATATCTCCAGGGCTTTTTTGCCTGTGCTCGCATCCTCCACATAGAAGCCTTCCTTCGTCAGTATTGTTTTAATGATCTCTCTCTGGTTGTTGTCGTCTTCAACGAGCAATATATTGCCTGAATTGTTCATCATCATAGGGAATCCTTATTGTAATCGCTGTGCCCTTATCTGGTTCACTCTTTATAGATATCTTTCCTCCATGTTCCTCAATAAACCTTCTTGTTATGGTGAGCCCAAGACCTATACCGAATTTCTTTGTTGAGTAATAGGGCTCAAAGATCATCTCCATCTCTGTCTGAGATATCCCACCGCCTGTATCAATAACATTTATGTAACTATCTGAATTGTCTCTACCATACTCTATCGTAATGGTTCCTTTTTCATCTTTTATTGCCTGGATGGCATTTACAATAAGGTTTATAAGACAGAGCCTAAAATACTCCCTGTCACAGTAAATATAATTATTTTCATCTTTTTCATCTTTACTGACAACATCAATAAAAATCCCACCTCGTATCTTGTCTTTGAGGATTTCAAGGGCTTCAGAGATAATGACCCTCATTGATACCCATTCCTTATTGAGTGTAATGGGTTTTCCCAGGAGGAGAAAATTATGGATAAGCTCGTTCACCCTGTAGATTTCCTTCGTGATATTGTTGAGGAGTGTGATAAGGCTATCCCTGTCCTCGATATGCATCTCAGATATACGCTCCTTGATATGCCCTATGGAAAGGGATAGAAAATTCAATGGGTTACGGATCTCATGGGCTATGCCGGATGACAACTGCCCTATAATTGATAACTGCTCTGATTTCTTGAGTTTATTCTGCAGTTCCTCCTTCTCAGCGAGTTTATCCACCATCTCGTTATAGCTTTCAATGAGTGTCCCTATCTCATCCTTTCTATTCTTGTTTCTTATCTTTACAAGCTCCCCCCTTGCAATCCTCTTGCTTGCCTCAGCAACCTTTTTTATAGGCTCTGTATATTTTTCTGCAATCAAGAGGCTCAATATGATACCTATACTGAACGCAA
>JAGPMK010000001.1:78849-80269 GCA_018052995.1 Syntrophorhabdales bacterium
TTCTTGTTTCTTATCTTTACAAGCTCCCCCCTTGCAATCCTCTTGCTTGCCTCAGCAACCTTTTTTATAGGCTCTGTATATTTTTCTGCAATCAAGAGGCTCAATATGATACCTATACTGAACGCAAATATCATGCTCAGTATCCTTTTCATGTGATTTTTTCTCTGGAGCATCCTGTAGTCATCAAGAACCATATTTATATGGATATACCCTATATTCTGACCCTTTATAGACACAGGCAGGATAACATTATACATCTTCTGCATCTCTTTTCTGCTCTCCTCGCCCATCCTCGCTGTGATTATGATGTCTTTCTTTCTGCTTGTCTTCCTCTCGCTTATCTTTTCCAACGTCCCTACCTTTTTTGGATTAGAGCTTGCTATGACCTCTGAGCTGTCACTTATGATAGATATCTCGCTTATACCTTTTTTATTCAACATATCCACATAGCTTTTTAGACGTTCAGTAGTATTGCCTTTATATGTAAGCTCCTCTACGCTTATCTGGATTGCCTTTGTTATATCATCTATATTATCTGTAAGCTTTTCAATCACCGTGTCTTCTGCCCTTGAATAGATAATCGTAAGGGAGACTATGGATAAAAGCAGGAGAAGCAGAAGTATGAGAAGAAGCTGTGTCTTTAGCGAGAGACTTCTAAAGGTATTTTTTAATCTGTCGATAAATTTCTTTTTAAACATTCAAGCCTCTTTATGATGCTGTCTCTGGCAATCAATGGAAATATATCCTTTATAGGCGGACCGCTTTTCTTCCCTGTGAGGATGACCCTAAGGGTCATCATAAGGTCCTTTCTTGGAAGCGATAGACACGTATTAAGATAGGTAAATATATCATCAAAACCTGCGCCAGGTTGTTTTTTTATCAGGTCCTCCATTATTGTCATAATCGTTCCTATATCCTTTACCCTTAAGACAAAATCCAGGGCATCGCTATCTATTGAATCGCCATCAAATATAACCATGAACTCCCTTAATTCATTTAATGTCTGGACATTTTCCTTAAGGGCTTCTATCTTTTCCCTGTAATCAAATGGGAGTCCCGCCTCTTTCATGAGCCTTTCAGCAGGCATCCTCCTTATGTGTTCCCTGTTCAGCCACAGAAGCTTCTCAGGGTCAAAGAATGAGTCAGAGCGGGAAAGTGAATGCAGCTCAAAGGTGTTTATAAGCTCTTCCTCTGACATGAATTCTCTCTCTAATGACCTCCCTGTGATAGCAAGATAGTTTATAAGCGCCTCCTTCACGATACCCATAGCCCTGAAATCCTTAATGCCGGTTATCCCCTGTCTTTTACTAAGGGGTTTTTTATCCTTACCGGTAAAAAGGGAGTGATGGGCATAGATGGGCTGAGCCCCCTCAAGGGCGCGAAAAAGCATTATCTGTTTCGGGGTGTTGGAGATATGGTC
>JAGPMK010000073.1:0-3569 GCA_018052995.1 Syntrophorhabdales bacterium
GGCATCTTCTCTTCCCTGTCTGTGCCATTCAATGACATCTATCTTCCCCATACCTTCAGTTCTTAACCTCTCTGCAACCAGTTTATTATTTGTAATAACACCAATAGACCTATCATAGAGCTCTGATAGTTTTTCTCTTGTATAAGCAAAACCTATCAATTCCCTCGTCTTTCTGAGTATCGCTTCACTATTATAGTTTTTTTTATCTATAATGGTTAAAAATCTCAACACATTCCCCATATTCCATATCCTGACAAAGTGGATACCTGCAATTTTAACGTTCTTTGCCACAGTATATTTATCTATTAAGTCAGGGTCGAATTTAATATCTCTAAAAAAGCTTTTTAAAAGATCGTCTGCCTCTTTGTTCTCTTCTTTTCCACCTTTTTCTGTTTTTATCCCCTGAAGCATCAGTATATCTACCGGGTCTGGATTAGAAAGCGTCTTCTTTTTTACCCCATCTTTAACAAGATTTATCTGGAGGACTCCTTCTCTTGCAGGGTATAAAAAGACACATTTTTCAGGATCTATGACATTAATGGAGTATACAATCTGAAAACCCATACCACCTGCTATGTTAAAATAGAATCTACCCACACCTGCTACCTTTTCTCCAACAATCTCATGGGCAGGTCTCCTTCCATCTGTATCTGGATTGCTGTCCTTTGAGATTATTTCAACCTCCATGTCTTCCTCGCCTTTCAATTTTTTTGCCACCAGAAAATTCTTTATGGTAAGTGCCTTCTCCAGTGTCTTCTCTGTTGGTAATAAGATGATTCTGCCTGGTTTTTCTTTAGAATTCATGATAGCAAGAAGAGGATTTAGTTCTGCCATTACCTGTGTTCCCACAAGGGATATAAAGGGTGAACCTATCATTTTATTAAATCCTCCTTTATTCTAAATTACTCCATCAGACTCTTTTAGACGTTGTTTTCTTTGATTCTATGAAATCATCGATTCTCTTTTTTAATCTCTCTTCATCAATAAGCAGGGAGGGTGTAAGATACATTATATCGGCCTCTATATATCCATCGTATCTCTTCCCCTTATGCTCGTCAAAGGGAGCCGCCATGAAAGGGAGGGCAAACCTGCCAAATCTCTTTCTTGCCTCACTGGTTAAGGCATAGTGCTCTACTGGATCTAATGTCCGTTCTCGACCTGTCTTACAGGATACAACACATATGTGATTCTTATATTCAAAAACTACATCAAGCTCTGAGATAAATGGTTCCTTTTCCTTGTCCTTTTCTTTAGTTTTCTTTTCCCTATCACTGGGCCAGTCCCATGTTGCACTCCAGTGGACTTTGCCTGTAAGATTGGCTTGTAAGACATGGGCAACTGTCACCTCCCACCAGATTCCTGATTTAGTTTCTTTAAAAAATTCAGGGTTAAGGAGATAGGTATTTCCATCAAGATTACATTTTAGCTCTCTGTATCCCTCATCGTCTTTAGATAGAATCTCAAATAACCTTACCCCATCTTTTAATTTTAGCCCGAGGATATTAGGGTGTATCTTAATCTTTCCTTCGGCAAACCCTTTCATAATGGATATTGCTGGAAAGTCAGGTAATTTTACTTTCTCTCTACCGGGTGCAATGCCAATATTGAGCAACTCTTCAATAGAAGGGCTTTTAACAGAAAAGGATACGGAAGCATTATCCAGACTTCTTATCGAATCTTTATCTATACTATATAAATAGTCAGTCCTTCCTATCTTTTTTGCAGCCTGGACCATCATCATACCCTGGGATTTTGTCCCTGGTGTGATATTGATATCTATCCTGTCTATATCCTTTGCTTTGTTCTCGATGTAGTTCATTATTCCACTGCCTTTATTGTCTGTTGGCACAAAGATAATATTGTAATCAACCAGCACATCCTTTACATTCTGGGCAAGGTATTGAATGCGCCTTGCTCTATCGTCATAAAAAAGATAGACATCCTTCAGGTTATGGGAGTGGATTGCCTTTAAGGTTGGCTCTATATTGTCACCCAGGCATACAAAAAGGCCCGATTTAAGCGAAGAGGACTCTGTCTTATCACCTGATGGCCTTTGTCTTATCGCCTCCTTTCTATCTATCATTTGAGGGATAACCCCTTTAGGGACAATCTCTACCTTACCTTTTAGCCATTTTAATAACTGCTCCTGCCACTTAGAGCTGTCTTTTTCATACAAATAACTGATTCCATCTACCTTAGCCCTTTCTTTGAATCTAGAGGTAGTATTATTGATTATGATAGTTATTGAAAAGTTTAATGGGTCAAAGATGTCTGTAATCGCCCTATACATTGATAGGGTTTGATTTTGCTGGTTTGCCCCTTTCTCCCCCTGAAAGTCAAAGAGCAGGTATATATTTCCGTGTCTCTCCCTTACCCAGACAAGTCGGTCTCTTATAAAATCTTTTATATCCTTTATTTCTGGGAGCCTTCCATCTACGATAAAGTGCCTGTTAAAGCCCTCCTTTTGAAGAAATTCCTTAAGATTCTCACTCAAACCCTCATTTATACCCTCTTTCTCATTGAAATTCTTATCGGAAAACCTGTTATATGTCTCAAGACCTATGTCCTTAAGCTCAAGCCTTTTTGCCTCCTTAATGTCTTTATTAAGTGGCCATAGATAAAGATCCTTGAAGTCTGCATACATAGCGGTTGTGGTAACAGGAAGATACAAGGCTAATGTGGTGATCTGCCAGTTCATCCCTGGATTTGTATTAAAATAAAGGGTGGTTGCATGACTGGCTATAGACTCTATTGTAGTTGAAAGATTATTATTTTCAAATGGCAAAAGATTGACTGCAATACCTGGAAACATCTCTTTAAGCCATCCTTTACAATCCATTGCATAATTCTTAGTTTTGGATGAAAAGAATATGCTTATGGATAAAACCTGTGGATTGTATGCCTTGTAGTGCATCAGGGAATTTACAGGGCTTATTAGGGCTAAGGGTCTGTTGCCCATGCACGATATGATGGCACACTCCCTGTGTTCCTCCATTATGGGTTCCATGGCATCTCCTTCCCTCTTCCATTGAACCTCCCCTTCAGGGTTGGAGGGGCCATCATCTTTATCTTTTAAAATTTTTGTTATCCATCCCCACATAAGATAAACTCCTTACTATTTCGTCTGACTGTTTTGATATTAACAAAAAAGATGGCGATAGACCAGAAAAATCCTATTAGACATAACCCCCGGCTAATAAGCTATGTATCGCTACCTTTGCTACCCATGACGTTCAATCTCTCCCTTATATCAATGAGAAGATAGAAAAAGTATGCGCTGAACGTAACGCCTGCTACATAGGTGATTAGGGTTATAAAAAATCCAATAAAATTAAAACCCCCTCCAAAGGCCTTGCCAGCCGACCCTACAAAATACGAGGCAACAATACTGACCAGTAAGCCGATGATAAACCCTATATCAACAAGAACCCTACCTACCTTTAGAACCACATCTTTAATGTTTTTCATAAACACCTCCTCTTCATGAAGCACGTATTGTCAAAGGTTTTTCCCTTTATTTTCACCCCCACCCTTGCCCTCCCCCATCAAGGGGGAGGGTTGTTTTATAT
>JAGPMK010000073.1:3669-5453 GCA_018052995.1 Syntrophorhabdales bacterium
TCCTCCCATCGAAGGTTATATCCTCGTCCGATAGCATGGATTCGTAAGGGGAGGGTTTGTTTTATATTTCAAGTGGCTATCATACAGCCTCGGAAGAAAACTACCTTCCCCCGACAGGAAAATTTTCTTGTATTTCCAAATGATTTAAACACCTTTTTTATAAAAAATAACACATATAACATTATATCCTTTTAGGATACTGACGGGGCTTGCTTGCTCCAGATCCTTGTGTTTAGGCCAAGGATATCAACGATACCTATCATGTAGTAGAGATACCAGAAATATGTCTCCATGAGTTCATAGTCAAGCCTTTTATATTTGGGAGGTGAAAATAGGGTTTCGCAGGGAAATGCCACATAGATATAAGGGGGCACAAAGGAGACCGATATATCCTCTTCAGCTATCTCCCGGAGATGTACAAGCCTTCTCATAAGGCTTGTAGAGAGTATATACCTGGTCTCTATTGGGTCCTCACCGTATACAGAGAAATATCTATGAAATTCTGGGTTCTCCATAAGGGTATTACCTCTTTTCCTTGGGCTCAAGATTAGCGGATGGTTGAAGTCCTTATTGAAGTCTGCCACAAATAGAAAGCCCTTGAATATGGTGACCCAATAGGTATCTGTATGTGTATGCCCGTCTTCATCGGTCCTTGTGTCTTCCTCCTCTTCTTCTGCATGAATCTGGGAGAATTGTATCGTTGTGTTTCCTACCATCCCCCATACCATATCTGAACCAGTGTATCTATCCGGCTCTCTTTCAAAGAGATTGGAATATCTGTAATGTTCTATAGGAATAAAACCATCAGGATTATACCTTAAAGACGGTTCTATAAATGTGATGATGTTTCCCACTGTCTCGTCTTTGTAACGGTAAAGATATTCATCAAAACAGTTTCTGGTAGCTATCGAAAAACCTATCAAGCAGATTATAAAGGCAAATACAAAAAAGAGTGAACGGTTATCATACATTTCCTTGTGGAGCTCGGTCCATATCAGTATCCCCAGGCACATAAGAATAAATACAGCCCCTGTAATAGCTAAATGGGTCAATTTCCTCGAAGCCGCCTGATTTCGGATGGACTCTAGGCCATCCACGATTTGGGCAAGCTGATCTTTATAAAACTGCCTGAAGTCGTTTAGGTCCTTCATGGTCTTCTAATTGTTCAAAAGGTTTTTTAAATCAGGTAGCGACCTTTCTCTCTCAGATACCCTATACCACTCATATTCCTGGTAGCCCATAAGACGTGCCATTATGTTTGTGGGAAAGACCCTCACGGCATTGTTGTATTCTGTTATGCTTGCACTCAATGCCCTTCTTGCAGCAGATATCTGCTCCTCCACCTCATTTAAGGTTGCCTGAAGATGGAGTAGATTGCTGCTTGCCTTAAGCTGAGGGTAGTTTTCAGCGGATAAGACAATACTCTTCATTAGCCTGCCCATCTTTGAATCAAGCTCTGTCCTCTGGGGGAGGCCAAGCTCAGGTGAGATGGCCCTTGCCCTTAGTTCTGTGAGCTCATCTAAAAGGGTCTTTTCGTATTCCATATATTTCAAGACAGTGGATACGAGATTGGGGATGAGGTCGCATCTCTTTTTTAGGAGTGCATCGAGGCTTGATAAGACATACTGGATGGCGTTTCTTTTCCTTATAAGGGTATTGTAAAGGGATACAACTATTATAATGAAGATTATTCCTGCAATCGCTAAGACTATATATTCTCCCTTCATTTAAATCCCCCCATGGTTTTATTGTCTTTGTTTATGTCTCCATGAATGTGCATCCTA
>JAGPMK010000034.1 GCA_018052995.1 Syntrophorhabdales bacterium
TATAGGCTTCTGGGACCTCCAGTCACCTGTCTTGTATTCCCTGGCATTGCCTACCTCATCTATGACGCAGCCTACATTGAGTTCATGCCATTTGTATTGTTCCATTGGTTTAGCCATTGGAGCCCCCCTTTTGAGGTATATTTGAAAATATTATGAAATTTTTGTCAAGTAAATCGCTGAATAATCAGCAATTCTCGCTGAATATTATTTATCTACCTTTTACACCTTGATGATCATCTTTCTTTGGATATAAGAGATAGTCAAGAGAATAATTTTACAAAATGAAGATTTGTATCATACCAAAATTACATAAAAAATTTATTTTTCTATTGCAATTGTGGACAAAACCTTTAAACTTAACTTGATAAAACAAAATGGCAAAACTAATAGCTGTAATTGACGATGAGCCAGACATTGTTAGGCTTGTATCTGTTAATCTAACAAAGGCAAACTTTACCGTAGAAGGCTTTGAGAATGCTGAATCATTCTTAAGGTTTATCAGGTCAAAGAAACCCGACCTTATTATCCTTGACCTTATGCTTCCTGATATGGATGGTTTTGAGGTATGCAAGGTCTTAAAAAACAAAACCAATTATTCATCCATACCAATCATCATGCTCACGGCAAGGGTTGATGAGACAGAAAAGGTTCTAGGTCTAGAGCTCGGTGCAGATGATTATGTCACTAAACCCTTCTCCCCTAGAGAGCTGGTAGCAAGGGTAAAGGCGGTCTTAAGAAGACACAACTCAACAGATAGTGAAAGCCATATATATATAGGTGACACAACCTCTATTGATTTGGAAAAACATGAGGTAATTGTAAATGGAAAAAGTATAGATTTAACCTCTACAGAATTTAAGATACTCAGTCTCCTTGCATCAAGAAAGGGCGTTGTATTTTCAAGAGATGCCATACTCGAACATCTCTGGGGCAATGAAAAGACTGTCATAGATAGAACAGTGGATGTCCATATAAAACATTTGAGAGAAAAGCTTGGTAGTGCATCAGGTTTTATAAAAAACATCAGGGGTCTTGGTTATAAGCTAGAGGAATGAGAGTAAACATATTTACAAAGATCATAGGGACATTCATCATAGCCATTGCCCTTCTTGGTCTATCCGTGCCATTTATTGGGTTTAAAACCATTAAAGAACATTACATCTCTACCTTTACAGATAACCTTAAAGATATGACCCTGTTGCTTCGTCCCGAGATTACAGATCTATTTAAAAATAAAAAAATCAAGGAGATGGATAATTTTATCAAGTCATTTAAGCACAGCGTAAACATGAGGATTACTGTAATTGATAATCAGGGAAAGGTGCTTGCTGATTCAGAAAGGAACCCTGAAATAATGGAAAATCATAAGATGAGGCCTGAATTTATAGATGCAATATCAGGGGGAATAGGAAAATCCCTCCGTTTCAGCATAACCGTAGAGGAAAAGATGCTCTATGTGGCAGTGCCTATAGTCACAGACAATAAAATTGCGGGCGTCTTGAGGATAAGTGCGTATCTAAAGGATATTGAATCGCTTCTTGATAATCTCAGAATGAAAATTATATGGATGACATTAATAGCAATAGCAATTGCATTTATCATTGCATTTGCTATTTCAAAAGGCATTTCAAAATCCCTCGCAGAACTTGTTAGGGCGGTTAAGGAGATATCTCAGGGCAATTTTGATGTAAAGGTCTTTTTGAAAAACAATGATGAGCTTAAAGACCTTGCGGAAGGACTTAATGATATGGCTACAAAAATGCAAAGGATGTTTTTAAATTTAGCCAATCAAAAAGAGGAACTCAATACCATCATCTCATCTATAGAGGAGCCCCTGTTTGTGCTGAGAGAAGATGGGACTGTAAAGTTCTGTAATGAGAGTTTTAAAAAGATTATCGATAATAAAAATCTAAAAAGTGGGTATCTCTGGGAATACATCAGGTCTCCTGAACTCGATGGTCTTATAAAAAAATTAAAGGTCAATAAAAGACATTATTTAGAGGAGATAAAACTTAAGGATAGGTTCTACCTATGCAGCCTAACATATCTAAATCAAACAGAAGAGATTATTCTTATCCTCCATGATATAACACAATTAAAACAGCTTGAGACACTAAAAAAGGAATTCATTGCTAATATATCCCATGAATTAAGAACACCTCTTACCGCAATTAAGGGTTTCCTTGAGACCCTTGAAGAAGAGGAAGACATTAAAAATATCTACTATACTGAGGCCATAAAAAGACACACAAACAGGTTAATGAACACAGTGAACGACCTCTTAACGTTAAGCGAACTCGAAAGAGACGATATAAAACTTGAGATAGAGGATGTAGATCTTAAAAACCTGACTGAAAATATAGTTAAGATATTTGAACAAAAACTTAAAGAAAAGGGGCTGAATATAGATCTCCATATCCAGAGAAATATGCAGCCTATTAAGGCAGACCACTTTAAACTTGAACAGATGCTTATTAACCTTATTGATAATGCAATAAAATACACAGAAAAGGGCTCAATATCAGTTGCAATAACTCAAGAGGAAGATGTCTCCATAATAACAGTAGCGGATACAGGCATTGGGATACCTGAAGGCTCTATGCCCCGCATCTTTGAAAGATTTTATACAGTAGACAAATCTCGGTCAAAGAGATTGGGCGGCACAGGGCTGGGTCTATCTATAGTTAAACATATAGTTTTACTTCATAAGGGCACAATTAATGTTGAGAGTATTTATGGTAAAGGTACAAGATTTATCATAAGGTTGCCTAAAAATACAATAGATTAAAATTAACAGAAAATTAACAGAAAATTTATTATTTCATAACAATTTACATCTAAAATACAGCCATGAAACTCATTCTAATTAATTTAAGGAGGTCCTTTGTATGTTTAGATGGATGAAGGCTTTATTTTTTTTGATGTGTATCTTAATGGTTGGCTCTTTTAATGCCTATGCTGCTGAAGGTGAACTTATTGGCGCAGGCGCAACGTTTCCACAGCCTCTCTATTCAAAGATGTTTGATGTATATTTTCAACAGAATAAAATCAAAATAAACTATCAGGGGATAGGTTCTGGCGGTGGAATAAATCAGCTTATCAAAAAGACAGTAGATTTTGGGGGCACAGATGCATTCATGACTGAAAAGGAATTGAAGGATGCAGGGGCACCAATCCTCCATATTCCCACATGCCTGGGTGCTGTTGTTGTGACATATAATCTACCTGGCAATCCAAAACTAAAATTAACCCCAGTAATCATTGCAGATATATTCCTCGGAAAGATAAAAAAATGGAATGACCTATCTATCCAGTCTTTAAATAAAGATATCAAACTTCCTGACCTTGCAATAACAGTTGTAAGAAGGGCAGATGGGAGTGGGACAACATATATTTTTAGTGAATATCTAACAAAGGTAAGCGCTGAATGGAAAGAAAAGATAGGGACAGGGAAATCACTTAACTGGCCCGAAGGTTTTATTGGTCAAAAAGGCAATCCAGGGGTAGCAGGATATGTAAAACAGACGCTAGGCGCGGTAGGCTATGTGGAGCTTTTGTATGCCCTTCAGAACAAAATGGCATTCGCATCGGTTAAGAACAAAGCAGGTAATTTTATTGAGCCCACCCCCAAATCAGTAAGTAATGCCGCTAAAGTCAAAATTCCTGATGATACAAATGTGTCCCTTACAGATACCAGCGCAAAAGATGGATATCCCATAAGTAGTTTCACATGGCTTATATTCTATAAAGAGCAGAATTATGATGGCAGATCTATTAAGAGGGCAGAATCCCTTGCAAGACTTCTTATGTGGATGGTTACAGATGGTCAGAAATATGTGGAGCCTCTCCAGTATTCACCTCTGCCAAAAGGAGCATCAGAGGCTGCCCAGAAGATTATAAAGGCCATGACCTACAACGGAAAACCAATACTCAACTAACTGTAATGACAAAGAGCGATAGATCTGAAAAACGATTTATTAATATATTGCTTGCGTCGGGGCTATCAATAATTGCACTCCTCCTTGCGGTCTTCTTAACGCTTACGATAGCCTCGATGCCTTCTATCAAGACCTTTGGGCTTGCTTTTTTTATGAGCAGGGATTGGGACCCTTCACTGGAAAAATTCGGTGCCCTACCCTTTTTATACGGCACATTGATTACGTCTACTATTGCCCTTGTCATCTCCATTCCATTTTCTATTGCCATCTCCATTTTCTTAGGCGAATATTTCAAAGATGGGGTTGTCTCTAATTTTTTAAGGAGTTCCACTGAGGTCCTCGCAGGCATCCCGTCTGTAATATATGGGCTCTGGGGACTGTTTCTCCTTATGCCTGTCACAAGGTATATCCAGACAGCCATTGGTGCAACCCCTTATGGGGTAGGTATATTTACTGCATCAGTAATGCTTGCCATAATGATTATACCCTTTTCTGCCTCCATTGGCAGGGAGGTTATATCCCTTATACCTACTGACCTTAAGGAGGCTGCCTATTCCCTCGGTGCCACAAGATTCGAGGTTATCAAGAATATCATAATCCCCTATGCCCGCTCTGGCATTATCGCAGGAATACTTCTTGCTTTTGGAAGGGCAATAGGAGAGACCATGGCAGTTACAATGCTCATAGGGAATAGTAACTTCCTGCCAAAAAGCATATTTAGTCCTGCCAACACCATGGCAAGTGTTATAGCAAATGAATTTGCAGAATCAACAGGTATTTCAGCGGCATCCCTTATATATATTGGACTTGTTCTTTTTCTCGTTACTATGCTTGTTAATATCATAGGGACATACGTTATCAAAAAGATAGGTCTTGAGTCGTCAAAAGAGGTGACCTAGTGAATACAGCAAAAATAATTGAGGATACAGAAATCCATAAGATAATCCCCTTTCCATCTTCTTTAAGTATTAAGGAGAAAAAAATAACCGACAGGAAGATGCATATAAAGATAAGGATAGTAAAAGATAAGATTTTCAAATACCTCGTAGTAACTTTTTCAATATTGAGTTTTTTACCTCTTCTTCTTATCCTCTTCCACATTATAAAAAATGGTATCTCAGTGATAAATTGGGGCTTTTTAACAGAAATACCCCGTCCAATAGGAGAAAACGGTGGTGGGATATTTAATGCAATTGTTGGTTCTCTTGTACTCATATTACTGTCAGGCATCATCTCCATCCCCATTGGCATCTCGACCGGCATATATCTTGCTGAAAAAAGCAAGGGAAGGCTTGCAAACATCATAAATCTATGTATAGTTGTTCTTCATGGGACCCCCTCGATTGTTATTGGTATAATCACATATCTCTGGGTTGTTGCGCCCCTTGGAGGATTTTCAGCGCTTTCAGGCGGTATTGCGCTTGGTATTATGATGCTACCCGTAATAATTAAGTCAACAGAAGAGACATTAAAGCTCATCCCATATCATCTAAAAGAGGCATCCCTTGCCCTCGGTGTGCCATATTATAAAACAATACTCAAGGTGATCCTCCCTACTGGATTAAGTGGCATATTAACGGGCATACTATTGAGTGTGGCAAGGATTACAGGAGAAACTGCACCGCTGTTGTTTACTGCATTTGGTAATCAGTTTTTAAATTATAATATCTTTAAGCCTATAGATTCTCTGCCCTATCGGATATTCTACTATGCCATGAGTCCTTATCCTGAATGGCATGCCTTTGCCTGGGGGGCATCGTTCATCCTTGTTGGAATAGTCCTCATCTTCAATCTCATTGCAAGAGGTGCATCAGCCATATGGAAGGTTCAATTTTAAGGGTAGAGGATTTCTCTGCATTTTTCGGAGAAAATCAGATCCTAAAGAATATAAATATCAAGATATCACCTAATATGGTCACAGCCCTTATGGGTCCCTCAGGATGCGGAAAGACAACGCTAATACGTTGTATCAACAGGATGCATGAACTAATCCCAGATGCAAGGGTTTCTGGTAAAATTTATCTTAAAGATAAGGATATCTATATGATGGAACCCATAATTTTGAGAAGAAAGATTGGTATGGTCTTTCAGAAACCCAATCCCTTTCCCATGATGAGTATCTACGATAATGTTATAGCAGGTTATAAACTCAATGGGATCAAGCTAAAGAAAAATGAATCTGATAACATAGTGGAACATTCTTTAAAGAGTGCGGCCCTATGGGATGAGGTTAAGGATGCACTTCATAGGAAAGGGACATTTCTGTCAGGGGGACAACAGCAAAGACTCTGTATTGCCCGTGCCCTTGCCATGAACCCTGAGATACTTCTTCTTGATGAACCCACAAGCGCCCTTGATCCTAAATCAACAGCCCATATCGAGGAATTGATAGTGGAATTAAAACAGAATGTCACCATGCTTCTTGTGACGCATAATATTGCCCAGGCAGCAAGGGTATCGGATTTTACTGCCTTTATCTATCTCGGTGAACTTATAGAATTCGGTCCCACAGAAAAGATGTTTACAGTTCCAAAAGATAAGAGAACAGAGGAATATCTAACCGGAAAGTTCGGATAAGTTCTACCCTATCCCTGAATGCCATACAAGAAAGCCTTGCCCATTATATTTTTGTTTGACAAGACTACATGAGGGGTATAAAATTGATGCATCTCCATGGCGAAAAGAAAAAAGACACGACAAATCCATATCGGCAATATCCCCATTGGTGGTGGCAGCCCTATTGTTGTCCAGTCAATGCTCAAAACAAACCCCGAGAATCTTGATGAGACACTAAGACAGACCCTGGATCTTAAAAAGGCAGGATGCGAGCTTGTTAGGATTGCCCTCCCCTACGAGGATACCTGTAAGATTATTCCTTTTTTAAAAAAAGAGGTGGATATCCCTTTAATTGGGGATATCCATTTCAATTATAAGATAGCCATAAAGGCAATGGAGGCAGGCATTGATGCTATAAGGATAAACCCCGGGACGATAAATAATATCCATAAGGTTAAAGAGATAGTCCACGTTGCTATTCAAACCAGAACCCCTATAAGGATTGGCATCAATGTTGGTTCACTTGAAAAGAGGATATTAAAAAACCATCAGCACCCCAATGCAGATGCCATGGTGGAAAGTGCCCTCTATTATATCAAGATGATTGAGGATATGGGATGGCAGGAACTTAAGGTTTCTTTAAAGGCATCAGATGTCCTCCAGACCATATCAGCCTATGATAAATTCTCAAAGAAATCAGACTATCCTCTTCACGTAGGTATTACAGAGGCAGGACCCATATTTTCAGGTTCAATTAAATCAGCAATAGGTATAGGCATATTACTGTATAAGGGTATAGGCGATACAATAAGGGTATCTTTGACAGGAGATCCAGTATATGAGGTCATGGCAGGGTATCATATATTACGCGATCTTGGTATCAGGAGGGTGGGTGTAAATATCATCTCCTGTCCCACATGCGGTAGGTGCAGAACAAAATTAATGGATATTGTGGAGGAGTTTGAGAAAGAGGTTGCATATCTTGATGTAAATTTGAACGTGGCAATAATGGGCTGCGAGGTAAATGGCCCCGGAGAGGCAAAAGAGGCAGATATAGGGATAGCCTTTGGTCAGGACAAGGCAATATTATTTGCAAAGGGAAAGATTGTCAAGGCAGGCATACCTAAAGAGATGGCACAAGATACATTGAAAGAGGAGATATATAATCTCATTTCCCAGGGTTAAGGTTGTTCATCTTTTCTTCTTAAAGATCAATCTGATGGGGGCACCTATAAAACCATACTCCCTTCTTAATGCATTCTCTATATACCTTTTGTAATTATCAGGGATAAGCTCAGGGTGATTAGAAAAAAGTATAAAGGTGGGGGGTTTTGTCTTTTGTTGGTGGATGTAGAATATCTTAACTGCCCTTCCCTTGACGTATGTAAGATTAGCCTGACTTGTAATGACATTAAAGTATCTATTGAGATCAGACGTTGTTATCCTCTTTTTAAGCTCGCCATAAATAGACATATCCCTCTCTAAAATCCTGGCTATATTCATCCCTGTCTTGGCAGATACAAATACAATAGGGCAGTATGAGACATGGGGTATCTTCTCAATAACCATCTCCCTGTATCTCTTTTCTTTGATATCACCCTTTACAAGGTCCCATTTATTTATAACTATGCATAGGCCTCTACCCCTTGACGCTATCATATGGGCTATACCCCCATCCTGGTGCCCTACCCCTTCTTGAGCATCTATCACAAGGTTAACCACATCTGCCCCCTCAATACTCCTTATAGCACTTGAAACCGAATATTCCTCCACCTTCATAGAAATCCTGCTCTTCTTCCGCAGGCCTGCTGTATCTATAAGAATGATCTTTTCATCCATAAACTCAATCTCTGTATCAATGGCATCCCTTGTTGTGCCAGGGATATCGCTTACTATCATACGCTCTGAACCAAGTATCATATTCACAATAGATGATTTCCCTGTATTAGGTCTACCAACAAATGCTATTTTTATATGACCCTGATTCTCGTTTTCAAAGGATTCCACATTGGGCTCTTTATCATCTTTATTATCAAATGCCCTACCCTCTTTCCCATGCCCTTTTATCTCTGCCCTTATATCCTCAAGCAGGTCGTCTATGCCTATTCCATGGAGAGCGCTCACAGGATACAACTTTTCCATACCCAGAGCATAAAACTCGGCAATAGATATCTCTCTTTTCTCAGAATCTATCTTATTTACAACATGGAATACCGGCTTGTTGAATCTTCTTAAGCTTTCAAATATTGTTATATCCCCCGAGACAGGTCCGTCTTTACCATCAAGGACAAATATGATAGCCTCTGATTCATTAAGTGATAACTCTATCTGTTTCTTCACCTTATTAGGGATGCTGTCCCCTTTTGCTGATTCAAACCCCCCTGTATCAACAAGTATGTATGTATCACCGTAGTATTCAAACTCCCCGTAGTTCCTGTCCCTGGTTACACCAGGCGTATCCTCAGTTATTGCCTTTTTGTAACCAAGGATCCTATTAAAAAGTGTTGATTTGCCCACATTAGGTCTGCCAACTATACATATTACGGGTTTCATATTGCACCTTAAAGATTTGTCTAATTGATTTTGAATGTTTCTATTATTCCTTATTATACTTAACAATCAGGCTCAGGATGAATCCTACAAGGGGCAGGATACATATTGATTTAAGGGCAGCAGGAACCCCATAGTTATCCGCCACCAACCCGAGGAGTGTCACGCCAATACCACCTGTTCCAATGGCAAATCCCACCATAAGCCCAGATGCAATACCAAGCCTATTTGGAAGCAGCTTCTGCGCCATTACAATTGTAACAGAGAATGTGGATATCATAAACATCCCCTGAAGCCCCAATACAAAATACAATAAAAAACTATTTTGAACAAAAGGGACGAATATTAAAGGTAGGGTGACAGTTGCAAGAAACATGGTAAGTCTTAAGAAAAATCTGTGTCCCCATCGGTCAGCAAAGGGTGAACCAAAAAGCGTTCCTGCAGCACCACATAAAAGATAGATAAAGACGAGTTTTCCTGCAATAAGGGGGTCTCCCTTCATGTAATCTATATAATAAAAAGGTATATAAGAAAGAAGCCCCATCTGTGTCCATGACCTCATTATTACAACTAAAATCACAATGATAAGGGGGAGATATGTACCAGATTGAGACCTAACTATTGATTGCTGTCTCTGAGCATGCTCAGAATCTGGTATAATTATTGTCTTTTTAAAAGAGATTATAATAGCCGTGCAGACAAGAGATATCACAACCATTAAAGGAAGGTACGAAAAACCAAAATGGTGTATTAGGTATATTGAGATTATAGGACCCAAGGAAAAACCAAGATTCCCACCTACAGAGAAGATGGACATCCCCGTGACACTTTTTGCGCCTGTGAAAAAATGGGCAGTTTTATAGCCTTCGGGGTGATATGCTGCTATACCAAGCCCGCTTATAACAACGAGAAACAGGATCATTATGTAGCTATTAGGTAAGGACAATAGGGAATATCCTATACCAGCAGCTAAAAGTCCAATAGGCAAAAGAATTGCCTTTTCCTTTTTGTCTGAATAAAAGCCGAAAAGGGGCTGTAGAATAGACGATGTGAAGTTAGCCATCATAAGGATAAATCCTGTCATGGTATAGGAAAGAGACAGTTTTTCCTTTAAAAATGGCAGTGTCGCAGGTAGTGCCCCCTGATAGATATCTGTAACTAGGTGCCCTAAAGATAATATAAGAAGAACCTTTAGATTAAATCGTCCCATCTTCTAACATATGCCTCAATCTCATAAGTATCCTGCAGGTGGCACCCCATATCCTGTCGCCATTATAATATATGGATGGAACCATCTCAAACCTACCTTCATATTCAGCAGATTCCATCTCTGGTTTTACCTCCATAAGCTTTTTAATGGGAAAAAATATAAGATATGCAACCTCATCAGGATTTGTCTCAAATCTATAAGGACAAGGAATGATCCCCACATAGGGTGTTATAACAAAGCCTGTCATTGTTATTATGTCGTCGAGTCTTCCTAAGATCTCTACATCGTCTTTTTTAACGCCAATCTCCTCACGGCATTCCCTTAGGGCTGTAATCATGGTATCACCATCATCGTCATCACACATACCGCCAGGGAATGAAACCTCACCCTTATGGAGGCTTACCTTGTCAGACCTTTTGGTAAGGACTATAAAAACCTCTCCATTATCCTCAAATATGGGGATTATTACACCTGCACACATAAAGTGAGGACTTTCAATCTTTTTCCCTGCGTAATTTTTTAATTTTTTTCTTATAATGTCTATCATGGTGTTAATAAATCATAAGAAGAGATGAAAAATCAATGTTAAATAGAAATCCAAGGAATGTCTTTTGTTGAAATTATAAAATTCATGATTATATTAAAAACAATAATCAATATCAGCACTTCAGATTATTTTTAAAGAATTTAGATCAAGTGGTAGCTGATATCTAATATCAACAAAAAAGGAGTAAAGAGATGAACTGGGATAAATTGACAATAAAGGCGCAGGAGGCAATATCTGATGCCCAGAAGAAGGCAGAGGCATTAAGACACCAGATGATAGAGAACGAACACCTGCTATTCACCCTCATATCTCAAAAGGATGGCATAGTAAGGCCAATCCTTGATAAGCTTGGGGCAAACACAGGTGCTATTCTATCGCAATTAGACGCTGAGCTCAAGAAAATACCGAGTGTGGAGGGCAGTGTTCAGATATATATATCACCTGGTCTTAAAAAGACAATCGATATAGCATTTACAGAGGCAGAGAGGCTAAAGGATGAATATATAAGCACAGAACACCTCCTCATAGGCATAGCAGAGGTAAAGGAAGGGGCTGCATATAGGATACTTCAGCAGAATGGCGTCTCCAAAGAGGATATATATGCTGTTTTAAAAGACATTAGGGGTTCTCAAAGGATTACCGATCAGGCTCCAGAGGAGAAATATCAGGCACTTCAGAGATACTGTCGTGACCTCACTGAGGAGGCAAGGAAAGGAAAACTGGACCCAGTCATAGGTAGGGATGAAGAGGTAAGACGTGTTATGCAGGTTCTCTCAAGGAGGACAAAAAACAATCCTGTTATAATAGGCGAACCAGGTGTTGGTAAAACAGCAATAGTGGAAGGTCTTGCCCAGCGGATTGTTAACGGTGATGTCCCTGAAACACTGAAAAATAAAAGGGTCCTTGCCCTTGACTTGGGGGCAATGCTTGCTGGTGCAAAATACAGGGGTGAATTTGAGGATAGGCTTAAGGCTGTCTTAAAGGAGATTGATGAGGCAGCAGGGAGCATAATCCTTTTTATAGATGAACTCCATACTATCGTGGGTGCAGGCAGTGCCCAGGGTGCCATAGATGCATCTAATATGTTAAAGCCTGCCCTTGCAAGGGGTGAACTAAGATGTATTGGTGCAACCACATTGGATGAGTATAGAAAATATGTAGAAAAAGATGCAGCACTCGAAAGGAGATTCCAGCCTGTATATGTCGGTGAACCCTCTGTTGAGGAGACAATAGCGATTCTAAGGGGGCTAAAGGAAAAATATGAACTCCACCACGGTGTCCGCATAAAGGATTCAGCCCTTATTGCAGCAGCAACCCTGTCACACCGTTATATCACAGACAGATTTCTCCCTGACAAGGCAATAGACCTCATAGATGAGGCAGCCTCCAAACTCAGGATGGAGATAGACAGCGTCCCTACAGAGATAGATGAGATAGAAAGGAAGATTATACAAACTCAGATTGAGATAGAGGCATTAAAGAAGGAAAAGGATGAGGCATCTAAGGAAAGACTTAAAAAACTGATGGAAGAGCTAGAGGACCTGAAGGCAGAGGTGATAGAGAAACGCTCTCACTGGGAAAAGGAGAAAAAGCTTATAACAAAAATAAGTAATATAAAAGAGGAGATCGACCGGGCAAAGACAGAGGCAGAGGAGGCGGAAAGAAAGGGCGATTTTGGCCGTGTGGCAGAAATAAGATATGGAAAGATAACCAGCCTTGAGCAGCAATTAGCAGAGTGCAATAGATCACTGGCTGAACTCCAGAAAACAAGAAAGATGCTCAAAGAAGAGGTGGATGAAGAGGATATTGCCAGGGTTGTATCTAAATGGACTGGTATCCCTGTATCCAAGATGCTGGAAGGCGAGATGGAAAAGCTTGTCCAGATGGAAGAGAGAATCCATAGGAGGGTAATAGGCCAGGATGAGGCTATAGAGGCTGTATCCAACACAATAAGAAGGGCAAGGGCAGGGCTTCAGGATCCCAACAGACCCCTTGGCTCCTTTCTCTTTCTCGGACCCACAGGTGTCGGTAAGACTGAGCTTGCAAGGGCTCTTGCAGAGTTTCTATTTGATGACGAGCAGGCAATAGTGCGTATTGATATGAGTGAGTTCATGGAGAAACACTCTGTGTCAAGATTAATTGGTGCACCCCCAGGATATGTGGGATATGAGGAAGGAGGTTACCTTACAGAGGCTGTAAGGAGAAGACCCTATTCGATAGTACTCCTTGATGAGGTGGAGAAGGCACATCCAGAGGTATTTAATGTGTTGCTCCAGGTTCTTGATGATGGCAGACTCACAGACGGTCAAGGCAGGACCGTGGATTTTAAAAATACTGTAATTATAATGACATCGAACATTGGTAGCCAGTGGATAACCGATCTGGGCAGCAATGACTATGATGAGCTTAAAAAGAGGGTCATGGATGCAGTAAAGATGCATTTTAAGCCTGAATTTATAAACAGGATTGATGACATAATTATCTTCAGGTCCCTATCACAGGAAAATATAAAGGAGATAGTAAAGCTACAGCTTTTATACCTCACTAAGAGGGCGGCAGAGAGAGGCATTGAGCTCGAATACTCTGAGGCGTTGAAGGATTTCATAGCAAAAGAGGGCTATGACCCAGCATATGGTGCAAGACCACTCAAAAGACTTATCCAAAAGAAACTTCAGGATAGCCTTGCCTTAATGATATTAAAAGGCGAGATAAAAGAGGGTGACAGGATTCTCATAGACATTGACAAGAAAAATGAGATTAAATTCTACAAAAAATAGGGATATCTATAATCCTCATAGTGGTATTGGAACATTTTGAGGCCTTTGCAAAAATTTGCAGGGGCCTCCTTATTTTATTCCCCCTAACCCTCGGCACATTGGGGTCGACCCATGTAACTCAGAGGGTGCCTTTATTATTATCAAGGGTTTCTTCTCTGGGTCAAGCCATCTTATAATGGTGTCCATGCTATCTTCATGGACTGCAACACACCCGGTAGTAGGTGTATCTGAATCCTCCCATATATGCAAAAATATTGCACTTCCTTTATATCTGACTACAGGCTTTATATTATAGTTTATAACTATCCCTAATTTATAGAGGTCATCATCTCTTCTCATCACCTCAAAGCTTTTAGCATCTGTATCCCCTGAGATAAAATGATTGTATAGCGGGTGTTCAGGGTCATCAATCCACTTATCAATATCCTTAAGCATCCTGTATTCCATCTTTGTATCTGATCGGTGATCATAACCAAAAACAAAACCCAACGTAAAGACCCCGGCCGGGGTAGCATCATCCCCTTCCCTCTTTTTTTCAGTATCCACTATCCCTGCCCTTCCTGTTACTGCATCAAAGGAATACGCCTTTTTCCACCCTTTTGCATCTTTTTCATAGCATTCAATAAGTCCATGAAAATTATCCCTGCCCTTATTGCTAACAATTATCAACTGCCCTGATAATGACATATACGCTTTAAATCCCGATTCCATTGTATAAACGTTATTTACAATAATACATAAATTAAAAAAACATTGCCCAGACAAAACAAGATTTTTTTGTCCGCATCTATTGAGCTAATAATAACACTTTAATTTTTTCCCTTATTTTGTTAATATAAAAATATTTAAATTCATTTGTCTATAGTAAAAAAAGAGAGATAAAAATGGGTAAAAATGATGAATCTAGTTTTAAAACAGTCTTAGAGGAGACTGAAACAACTAAAAATAGCTTTAATCTTCAGCAAAGTTTTGATTATCAGGAGGATGGTTTTTTTGTAAAGGTTAAAAAAAGTATCGGGAAGATAGTAATAACTGTCCTTGTTGTTGTGTGCTTAATAGGTATTATATATCTTTTAACAGCACAAATAACAACGCAGAATGCGGTGGCAGAACTCACAAAAAAAATAGAGGGGATAGACATAAAAGCCCTGAAGGCCCAGATATCAGGGTTTGAGTCAAGGATAGAGGACATGAAAAAAGAAAATGATAGCCTTAAGGCAGAATTAACAAATATTAAAAATGAGATGGAAAAACTAAAAACAGTTAAAAAACCTGTCCAGGCCCAGACTCCAAAACAGAATAAATCTGTAAAACCCAGGGGAAGATAGCATTACAGAACTTTAATGTTTAATAGGGGGTGTCCATGTCTGTTTTGATGGAATTTGCCATGTTTCCCACTGATAAAGGGGAGAGTGTAAGCGAATACGTAAGCAGAATCATTAAATACTTAAAAGACAGGGGTTTTAATTATAAACTTACCCCTATGGGGACAATAATTGAGTTTGAGACCCTTGAGGAGGCATTAGAACTGTTGAGTATATCGTATAAACAGCTTGAACCCGATTGCAACAGGGTATATTCAACAATAAAATTAGACATAAGGAAGGGTTCCTCAGGGAGGATGGAGAAAAAAATCCAGTCTATAGTAGATAAAATTGAAAGATAAGTAAAAAAATAGTTAAGGGGTTAAAATGTTTAATCCTACAAAGATTATTGCCATAGGTTTAAATTACCATGACCATGCAAAGGAGATGAATGAAAAACCTCCAGATTATCCACTCATATTTCTGAAACCTTCTACATCCTTTATATCCAATGGAAACCCTATTGTATACCCTCCCCAGACCAAAGAACTCCACTATGAAGGAGAGCTTGGGATTGTTATTAAAGACAAAGTAAAGAATGTGGCTGTAAAAGATGCGAACCTTTATATTGCCGGTTATACATGTGCAAATGATGTGACGGCAAGAGACCTGCAAAGGATAGATGGGCAGTGGACAAGGTCAAAATCCTTTGATACATTCTGTCCACTAGGGCCACGCATTGTATCTGACGTAGACCCTGTGGCAGGGCTTGAGATAACAACAAGGGTAAATGGCAATATAAAACAGCATTCCAGTACAAAGAACATGATATTTAATGTCTATAAACTTGTAAGTTTTATCTCATATATTATGACCCTCATGCCAGGTGATGTTATTATCACAGGGACGCCACCAGGGGTGGGACCTCTCCAGGTTGGCGATACAGTAGAGGTGGATATAGAAGGGATAGGGGTGTTAAAAAATATGGTTGTTGCGGGCTAATAGAAAAGAGAGAGACAACGGTAAAAAAACTAAAAAAATTTTCATAGAGGTGTATAAAATGGAGAATATAACATTAGATGATTTTTTAAAGCTTGACCTTAGGGTTGCAGAGATCAAGGCATGTGAGGATATTCAGGGTGCAGACAAACTATACAAGCTCACCATTGACCTCGGAGAGACAAGGGAGATTGTTGCAGGCATAAAACAGTATTATACAAAGGAAGAACTTGTCGGAAAAAAGATAGTGATTGTTGCTAATCTTGAGCCGAGAAGATTAAGAGGAATACTCTCCCACGGGATGCTTCTAGCGGCATCATCAGAGGACAGATCATCGGTTGTGCTTTTAACCCTTGACAAGGATATACCTAATGGCAGTAAGGTATCATAAGATCTCATTAATCAGATCCATCTCAACAAAAATTCAGATCCTTAAAAGATAATGATTAACAGCATACTGCTGTTTATAACAGGCCTTGTTCTTTTTCTCTTCGGCATGATAAAGCTCAGTGAGCTCATGCAGCAGCAATTAAGCGGGGGCATAAGGGAGTATCTCAGGATATCCGTGGCAAAACCCTTTTATGGATTCTTAATGGGTATTGCCTCCACCCTCCTTTTACAAAGCAGTTCTGCAACAACACTTTTGACAATGGGTGTTGTAAGTGCAGGTCTTATAAGTTTTTACCATTCCCTGGGCATAATACTGGGTGCAGATATAGGGACAACCCTCACTGCCCAGCTCATTGTCTGGAGATTTACTGCCCTGTCCCCCTTCATTATACTCTCAGGTGGCATACTGATGTTTACAGGAAAGGGCAATTTAAGACTATATGGTGAGGCTATCTTTTATTTTGGACTTATTTTTTTTGGATTAAACCTCACATCAGATGCTACAGCCCCTCTTAAGGAAAATAAGGCATTTCTAAGATTCTTTCAGGAGGCAAAAAATCCATTAATAGGTGTAGGTGTGGGCATATTATTTACAGGCATTGTCCAGGCATCTGCCATTCCTGTGGGAATTATGGTAATTATGGGTGAACAAGGGTTAATAAGCATAGAAAACGCTGTCCCTGTAGTATTAGGGGCAAACATAGGAACAACTGTAACAACCCTTCTTGGCAGTATTGTTCTCAGTATAAATGCAAAAAGAAGTGCTCTCTCTCACCTGCTTTTTAAGATTATAGGTGTTGTATTAGCCCTTATCGTGTTTCCATTTTTTATAAGCCTTATAAAGAACCTTTCTTCTCATGTCTCACAACAGATAGCCTTTAGCCATTTCATCCTGAATGTCTCTATTGCCCTTATCTTTGGGTTTTTTTTAAAACCCTTTTCAAATATAATTGAAAAAATTATCCCAGGGAAAGACGAGACACTTCCCCTCTGGCCAGAATACCTTAATAAGAAATGCCTTGTAAATGCAGAGGATGCCCTTGGATGCGTTCAGAAGGAACTTGTAAGGGAGATTATCCTTGCCAGAAAGATGCTTCAAGGTAGTCTCGAGCTTGTCGGTAAATATAAAGGTGCCAAGAGAAAAGACCTGGGATATATAGAGATGGTTATCGATAACCTTCAGGTTGAAATCACGAAATATCTCTGGCATATATCATGCAATCATTTATCCACAGGGCTTTCAAAAAAACTCTTTGCCTTTTCTTCTATTGTATATGATATCGAAAGGATGGGCGATCATTCTTTAAATATTATTGAATTATCTGAATCAAAACATATGAGAAAGGCAGTATTCTCAGAACCTGCCGTGATAGAGCTTAAAGAAATTGGCAGGCTTGTTGTCGAGGCAGTTGATCTGACATTGTCCATCTTAGAAATAAAGGATATGTCAAAAATCAACAGGATAATCAGGATGGCAGAGGATGTGAATCTGCTCATAAACGAGGCCGTGGAAAGACACCTCCAGAGATTCTATCAGCGTATATGCAGGGCAGAGGCTGGTCCTATCTTTGTTGATATACTTGTAAACCTTGAAGGTGTTGTCCGTCACTGCCGCATCATAGCAGAACACCTTAAAGATATTGATGAAGACTACTAAAAAACCAATGTCTTTCTATATTCCTTTTTTATTATACATCAACTTTAATGTTCATAAAGGCATCATAACACATTTTATTTAGTATATGTCCATAAAGGGAATGCGACATGCTATTGCCAAAATCAATTTTCACTGCAATGAAAAGACATCATGGGTATTTATCCTCAATAATGCCCCCGCCTATTAATGTATCGTCCTGATAAAGCACTATTGACTGTCCGGGGGTTATTGCCTCCTGGGGATTATGGAACATAACCCTAAATCGGCAGTTATCTATTTTGTAAACGGTGCACAATGCTGGTTTAGATCTATATCTTATCTGGCCATAAATAGGCATATCTATCTCATCAAGGGGTATAAACCAGTTGGCATTAGAGGCAATGAGGTCCTTTTTGAGAAGCATATCTTTTGTGCCAGCAGTTATTTCATTTTTTTTTGCATCAATCTTCATTACAAAATGCGGTTCCCTCATCCCTGCGAGATTAAGCCCCTTACGCTGTCCTATTGTGTATCTTGATATGCCTTTATGTCTGCCAATCACATTGCCTTGTATATCAACTATGTTACCAGGCCTGTCCTGTCCGCCAAAGAAAAGTTTATAACCATCCCAGCCTATAAAATCCTGACTCTCGGGTCTTCCTGCCAACCAGCCAAAACCATTTGTGGCCGCAATCTCTCTTGTCTCTCTTTTATGGTAGTCACCGAGGGGTAGAATGGTTTTACTCAACTGTTTCTGGGAGAGCCTGTATAAGAAATAAGATTGGTCCTTTGCTTTATCAGCACCTCTTTTTAGTTGAAATCTTTGCGATGTCTTGTCAAAAATAATCCTTGCATAGTGACCAGTGGCAGTGTAATCAAAGTTTATCCCTGCTGACAGCGCATTTTGAAGTAGTGCATTAAATTTAATCTCTGAGTTACATATTATACACGGATTAGGCGTTCTTCCAGATGTGTATTCTATATAACAATATTCAAGCACTATTTTTTTAAATTCTTTTTTTAGGTCTATAACGTGGTGTTCTATACCGAGCATAGACGCCACTTTCTTTACGTCCTCTATCCTGGTTGTTTCTTTGGGTCCATAACACCCTTCCCTTAAATTTTTTTGGTGTTCTGTCCCTTCCCATATACTCATAGTTATGCCAATTACATGAAACCCTTTTGTTAAAAGTAATAATGCAGTAACAGTTGAATCTATCCCACCGCTCATGCCAACAACTACAGTCTTCTTCATATCCTCTCTGAACCTATTGTTTTTTTAATCCAGCAATAAAAGATACTATCTCTTTATCATGTTATTGTTCTATTTAAATCCCTTCAAATAAAGGTGTTGAAAGGTAACGCTCCCCTGAATCAGGTAGTATCACCACAATGGTTCTGCCTTTATTCTCAGGCTCATTCGCTATCCTTACAGCAGCATGGACTGCAGCTCCTGAGGATATGCCACATAATATACCCTCCTGCCTTGCAAGACGTCTTGCCATATCTATGGCCTCATTATCACCCACAGCCTCTATTCTGTCTATTAAAGAAAGATCTAAAACCTTTGGGACAAAGCCGGCACCTATGCCCTGGATCATATGGTGGCCAGGCCTTAGTATCTGTCTTTTTGTGGTCTGGGTCAGGATAGGGGAGTTTGATGGTTCTACGGCAACAGATATGATCCCCCTGCCCATCTTTACCTTGAAAAACCTACTTATGCCTGTTATTGTTCCGCCAGTGCCAACACCTGCTACTAGTATATCCATCTTTCCGTCTGTGTCTTCCCATATCTCGCTGGCAGTGGTTGCCTCATGTATAGCAGGGTTTGCCGGGTTCTCAAACTGTTGTGGCATAAAGTATCCTGATGGGTCTGATTGCCATATCTCCTCTGCCTTTTCTATGGCACCCTTCATACCCTTATCCCCCTCTGTCAATATTATATTTGCACCGAATGCCTTTAACACCTTTCTCCTTTCAATGCTCATGGTTTCAGGCATGATAAGGGTTAGCCTATAGCCTCTTGCAGCAGATACATATGCAAGGCCAATGCCTGTATTGCCTGATGTAGGCTCAATAATCTCCATACCTGGTTTCAGCCTTCCTGTCTTTTCTGCATCCCATATCATGGCAGCACCTACCCTGCACTTAACAGAATAGGCAGGATTTCTGCCCTCTATCTTTGCAAGGACTGTTGCCTTTGAGTTTCTAATAACCCTATTTAGTTTTACAAGTGGTGTATTCCCTATAGAAAGGGGGTTATCCATAAAGATTTTACCCATCATATACCTCCGTTTTTTGATCTTTTATCTCTATGCAAAAACCTTTTTTCTTGTTTTTTATGCACTCTATTTTATTGAATATCAGCGTTGCCTTCTTAAGATTAAACACCTGATATTTATACCCCCTCTTTTATGGATTATGTTCTTTATGGCCTCTGATGTCAACGGTTGATTCCAAAACATTTTCATGCCGCATCCTTCAACATAACAAACTGCCTTAAATAGGCAACAGGTAATAGGTACCCAGGTCTTTAATAAACGTGCAGCCCCTTATGCCTTTAATCCACCCTCTGTTATCATCTTTATTGCCTCTTCCCTGAGCTTCTATTGGACAATATTACACCGGTAATCTTCTCCGTGCTGATACCTCCATTCTCTTATTATACATCAACCTTGGTATCCACTGAAGGTATCATAGCACATAGCGTCTCGGTCTTGCCTGTTTTTTTTGATATCAAGTTTGGCTAACCAAGAAATTTCTCATAACCTTAACTAATCTTTGTAACAGGTCTTTTTAATTGATTTTTTTTAATAAACTAATTATAGTAGTAACTATTGCAACAAAATGGTGCCAGTGATAGACTTGGATAAATGCAACGGGTGCGGCGATTGTTTAATTATCTGTCCCTATGATGTTTTTAAGCTGCTCGATAAGAAAATCATTGTCTCATCACCTGAGGATTGTATAGAATGTCTATCATGTCTAAAAGAGTGCCATAAAAAGGCCATCTATATGGGTGACTGATGAAAAAAAAGACACTGCTCGATAAAAAGGCAATAGATAGGACGCTAACAAGGATAACCCATGAGATACTTGAAAAAAATGAAGGGTGCGACAACCTTTGTCTAATAGGCATAAGAACAAGGGGTGTATATCTAGCAAAAAGAATACAGGAAAAGATAAAGGAGATAGAAGAAAAGGAATTACCCATCGGTATCCTTGACATAACCATGTATAGGGATGACATATTTAAACTCAAATCCCCGGCCGTTAAAAAAACAGATATCTCCTTTGATATAAACAACAAGATAGTAATCCTTATAGATGATGTAATGTTTACAGGAAGGACTGCCCGGGCAGCCATAGACGCCCTTATGGACATTGGAAGACCTCAGAAGATACAGCTTGGCGTCCTCGTTGACAGGGGTAACAGAGAACTACCCATTCACCCAGATTTTGCAGGCATACTCTATACGACTGTAGACGCAGAAGAAGAGGTTCTTGTCAGATTAAAAGAGGTAGACGGCAAGGATGAAGTTATAATAATGAAAACATGATGAATTGGACAAAAAAAGATCTTCTTGGGATAAAAGACCTTACAAAGGAAGAGATACTTCTTATCTTTGAAACCGCTGAGTCCCTCAAGGAGATATCCTTGAGGGAGATCAAAAAAGTTCCTACCCTAAGGGGCAAGACAATAATCACCCTATTTTATGAGCCAAGCACAAGAACAAGGACATCCTTTGAAATAGCAGCCAAGAGGCTAAGCGCTGATACAATAAATATCTCAGCAAGCACAAGCAGTTATGTCAAGGGCGAGACACTCAAGGACACGGCAAAGAACCTTGAATCCATGAAACCAGCTGTTATCGTCATAAGGCACAGTATGCCAGGTGCACCGCATATGCTCTCAAGGATAATGAAGTCATCGGTAGTAAATGGTGGTGATGGCGCCCATGAACACCCTACCCAGGCACTCCTAGACCTGTTTACCATAAAAGAAAAAAAAGGGAGGATAGACGGTCTAAGGATTGTAATAATAGGCGATATAATACACAGTAGGGTTGCACGGTCAAATATATTTGCTCTGAGAAACTTTGACACAGAGATTATATGTTCAGCCCCCCCTACCATGATACCGCCACACCTTGAGGAGCTGGGAGTAAGAGTAGAATACGATATAGATAAGGCGATAATAGATGCAGATGTCATAATGATGCTGAGAATACAGAAAGAGAGGGGTGGTATCTCCTATATACCTTCTGTTAGAGAATACTCAACCCTTTATGGGCTTAAGGCAAAACACATTGAAAAGGCAAAAAACGATGTGATTATTATGCACCCTGGACCAATAAACAGGGGCGTGGAGATAACAGATGAGGTTGCAGATGGCCCATATTCGGTAATACTTGATCAGGTAGAGAACGGTGTAGCTATCCGCATGGGTATCCTATATCTTCTTGTGGGGCGTGGGACATGATAATACTAATTAAAAATAGCAGGCTCATTGACCCTAAGAACAATATAAATGAGATTCTTGACATAGTTATAAAAGATGGAATAGTCGAAAAGATAGGAAAAAATCTAAAGGAGAAGGGAAATGAGGATGAGGTTATCGATGCCTCAGGTCATATACTCACACCTGGACTCATTGATGTCCATGCCCACTTAAGGGAACCTGGCTTTGAATACAAAGAAACAATAAAAACAGGGACTATGGCTGCAGCCCGGGGTGGTTTTACCTCTGTGGTGTGCATGGCAAACACAGACCCTGTCAATGACAACAAAAGTGTAACTGAATATATAACCAACAAGGCAAAACTCGAAGGCTACTGTCGTGTTCTTCCTTGCGGCTCCATAACAAAAGGCTTGAGAGGCGAGGAACTCTCAGAGATTGGCGAGATGTTCGAGGCAGGGATTGTGGCTATCTCTGATGATGGTAAATCAGTAAGAAACGCTGAATTATTAAGAAAAGCCCTTGAATATACAAAAACCTTCTGTATCCCTGTTATATCGCATTGTGAAGACCCTGATCTCTCAAAAGGATATGTCCATGAAGGCAGTGTATCTCTTGTGACAGGGCTCGACGCTGTCCCGTCCATTGCCGAGGAGATCATAGTGGCAAGGGATATAGCCATTGCTGAGTACGTTGGTTCACCTATTCATCTCACCCATATCTCCACTGCAGGAAGTGTTAATATCATAGCCGATGCAAAGACAAGATATAAAATGATTACGGCTGATACGTGTCCCCATTATTTTATACTAACTGACGAGGCAACAATTGACTTTAACACCAATACAAAGGTCAATCCCCCGTTACGTTCAAAAAAAGACCTAGATGCTATTAAAGAAGGTTTAAAAAAGGGGATAATAGATATAATCGCCACAGACCATGCGCCTCACGACTTAACTTCAAAAGATGTTGAATTCAACATAGCCTCCTTGGGTATCTCAGGATTTGAGACAGCCCTGCCTCTTTCTCTTACCCTTGTCCACGAAGGTATATTGTCTATAGAAGGGCTTATAGAGAAATATACCGTTAACCCGGCCAGATTATTAAACCTGCCATACGGTGAGATAGGGGTGGGAAGGGTAGCGGATCTAATAATATTTAATCCGGATATTGAATGGATTGTCGATAAGAATACATTCTATTCAAAGGGAAAAAATACACCCTTCCATGGTTGGAAAATGAAGGGAAAAAATCTCCTTACAATAGTTCAAGGAAAGATTGTTTACAGAGATACCTCTCTTATCTAAAATAAGACCTTTTTATGAGTCCCCTACCTGACCACTCCACACATATACTGACCCCTGATGCAAACATCCTGTTGCTCAAAACACCTTATACTATATTTTAAA
>JAGPMK010000035.1 GCA_018052995.1 Syntrophorhabdales bacterium
CGTAGAGCTCGTGTCACCCATAGCCCTTGAGAAGGAGCTTCGCTTCGCTATAAGGGAGGGTGGTAAGACTGTTGGTGCAGGTGTTGTAACAGAGATAATAGAGTAGAGGGGATAGAAGATGAGGCAGAAGATCAGGATATGCCTGAAGGCCTTTGATCATAGATTGCTTGATCAATCGGTAAAGGAGATAGTGGATGCAGCAAGAAAAACAGGGGCGCAGGTAGTAGGGCCAGTACCGCTACCAACAAGGATACAGAAATTTTGTGTTCTCAGATCGCCGCACATAGATAAAAAGTCAAGGGAGCAGTTTGAGATAAGAACCCATAAAAGGCTGATAGACATTTTTGAACCAACCCCACAGACTGTTGATGCATTGATGAGGCTTGAGCTTGCTGCTGGTGTTGATGTTGAGATAAAATCTTGAGGTGTTTTAAATGGCAAAAGCAGACCTGCTAAATATAAAGGCAGAAAAGATAGGCGAAATAGAAGTAAAGGATGAGATATTTAATTGTGACGTGAAACCTCATCTTATCCATGATGTAATAAAGATGCAGCTTGCAAGTAGAAGGCAGGGCACAGCATCAACAAAGACAAGGAAAGAGGTTAAGGGAAGTGGTAAAAAACCATACAGACAGAAAGGCACAGGCAGGGCAAGACTAGGGACTTACAAGTCACCACTAATGGTAGGTGGAGGCGTTGTATTTGGTCCACACCCACGGGACTATAGTTTTAGCCTTTCAAAAAAGGTAAGAAGGCATGCATTAAAGTCTGCATTGACAGTTCGTTTCATCAATTCCAATATGAAGATAATAGATAAACTGGAATTAAGCGAGATAAGCACAAAGTCATTCAATGGAATTTTAAAGGATTTGAATCTGACCAAGCCCCTTTTTGTAATAGCCGGAAAAGATGAGATTATAGAAAAATCAGCAAGAAATATACCGTTTACCAAGATATTAAGGGTGGAAGGACTAAATGTATACGATATTATAAGGCATGAACAACTGATTATCACCCTTGATTCCCTTCGTAAGATTGAAGAGGTACTTGCACCATGAATGAATACGATATTGTTTTAAGACCAATAATAACAGAGAAGAGCACCTTATTAAAGGAGACCGGAAATCAATATGTCTTTGAAGTGCAGAGGGCTGCCAATAAGATTGAGATAAAAAAGGCCATTGAAAGGCTTTTTAAGGTAAAGGTGCTTTCTGTTCAGATTTCAGTTATGGAGGGAAAGAAAAAACGTTTGGGAAGATTTTTCGGAAAAAGATCAGACTGGAAAAAGGCAATAGTTAAGCTAAGCCCAAAAGATAAAATAGGAATCTTCGAAGGTGCATAATGGGAATAAGAGAATATAAGCCAACCTCTCCAGGCAGGAGATTTATGAGCGCCCTTACCTATGATGAGATAACCAGTAAGGGACCAGAAAAATTATTGGTTGCAAAACTTAAAAAAACAGGCGGAAGAAATCACTCGGGTAAGATCACTACACGCCATAAAGGTGGCGGTCACAAGAGAAAATACAGGATAATAGATTTTAAACGCAATAAGTTCGAGATACCAGGTAAGGTCAGTAGTATAGAATACGACCCTAATCGGTCAGCAAATATCGCCTTAATTAGTTATAGAGATGGTGAAAAGAGATATATATTAGCGCCTTTTGGTTTAAAGGTTGGAGATATAGTCATATCAAGCAAAAAGTCAGATACAGAGATAAAAGAAGGCAATGCATTACCCTTAGAGCTAATCCCCCTTGGAACATTCATACACAACATAGAGTTGAAGCCTGGCAAGGGTGGACAAATAGCAAGGAGTGCAGGTAATTATTCACAGCTTATAGCCAAGGAGGGCAGATATGGCCATGTCAGGCTACCATCAGGCGAGGTAAGACTTATAAACCTTGCATGCATGGCTACAATTGGGCAGGTCGGGAATATCGAACATGAAAATATCACCCTGGGTAAGGCTGGTAGGCATAGATGGATGGGTGTTAGGCCAACAGTAAGGGGCTCAGCAATGAATCCAGTTGATCATCCTCTTGGTGGTGGTGAAGGAAGGTCAAAAGGCGGTAGGCATCCGTGTTCACCCTGGGGACAGTTGGCAAAAGGTTTGAAAACAAGAAAAAATAAGAGAACCGAGAAATTCATAATAAAGCATAGAGATTAGGAGGTATTTGTGGGAAGGTCTATAAGAAAAGGACCCTTTGTGGATGAGAAACTTCTAAAAAAAGCTTTCGAGGCAAAGAGTGCAAGAAGCTCTAAGGTTATAAAGACATGGTCAAGAAGATCCACAATAATACCTGATTTTATAGGATTAACCTTTGCTGTTCATAATGGCAAAAAATTTATCCCTGTTTTTATAACTGAAGAGATGGTGGGTCATAAAATAGGCGAATTTTCCCCTACAAGGACCTTTCACAGTCATGCAGGCGACAGAAAGGCAAAGGTAGCAAAGAGGAAGGATTAGACAATGGAGATTATTGCAAAGACAAGGATGATCAGGATATCCCCAACAAAAGTAAGGATAGTAGCGGATTTGATAAAAAAGAAGAATGTCAATGAGGCATTAGGTATGCTTTCTTTTATGCCCCAGAAGGCATCCTTCATATTAAAAAAACTCCTCAATAGCGCCATAGCAAATGCAAAGCAGAATAAATATATAGATATTGATAATCTGTATGTAAAAAATATAATGGTTGATGCTGGTCCTACACTGAAAAGGTTTCTGCCGCGGGCAATGGGTAGGGCTACTAAGATAAGAAAGAGAATGAGCCATATAACAATGATACTAGACGAATCATAATATTTGGAGGTTAAATGGGTCAAAAGACAAATCCTGTAGGCTTTAGACTTGGAACAATCAAGACATGGGACTCAAGATGGTTTGCCTCTAAGAACTATGCAAAATTCTTACTTGAGGATATGAGGATCAAGAGGTTCCTGAAAAATAAACTCTATCAGGCAGGAATATCCAAGATAGAGATAGAGAGGGCAGCCAATAAAGACAAACGGGTAAAGATAAATATACATACATCAAGGCCAGGTCTTGTTATAGGCAGAAAAGGCGCTGAGGTTGAGGTTTTAAAGAAGGAATTACAGGCAATGGCTGATAAGGAGGTAATTCTTAATATAACAGAGGTCAAAAGGCCTGAGACCGATGCCCAGCTTGTTGCAGAAAATATTGCCCTCCAGATTGAGAGAAGGGTATCTTTCAGAAGGGCTATGAAAAGGAATGTATCTCAGGCACTTAAATTCGGGGCAAAGGGCATAAAGGCAATGTGCTCAGGAAGGCTGGCAGGTGCTGAGATGGCAAGGACAGAATGGTATAGGGAGGGCAGGGTTCCTCTTCAGACAATCAGGGCTGATATTGACTATGGTTTTGCAGTTGCTTCAACAAAATACGGTGTCATAGGTATTAAGGTGTGGATATATAAAGGTGAAATTTATCAGGAGACAATATAATGCTTGCGCCAAAGAGGGTTAAATATAGAAAGCAACAAAAGGGAAGGATGAAGGGTATTGCCAGCAGGGGCAATACGATCAGTTTTGGTGACTTTGGACTGCAATCCCTTGAATGTGGTATTCTTACTGCAAGGCAGATAGAGGCAGCCCGTATTGCCCTGACAAGATATGTAAAAAGGGCAGGTAAGGTTTGGATTAGGGTCTTTCCAGATAAACCCATTACAAAAAAACCTGCTGAGACAAGGATGGGAAAGGGAAAGGGTCCCCATGAAGGCTGGGTCGCAGTAGTTAAGCCAGGCAAGGTGATATATGAGATAAAAGGTGTCCCAGAAGATAAGGCGAGAGAGGCGCTCAGGATTGCATCACATAAACTTCCCATAGAGACAAGATTCGTTGTAAGAAGCGAGGAAAAATGAAGGCAAAGGAAATCAAAGAGCTCACTGTAGAAGAACTTATGAAAAAAAAGAAGGATATTAAGGAAGAGATCTTTAATCTCCGATTTCAGCATTCTACCGGACAGTTAGAAAATACCGCAAGGATGAGGCTTCTTAAGAGAGATATCGCAAGAATAGAGACTGTTTTGAGACAAAAGGAGTCAAAGGGGTAGGCATGGAAAGGGCTGCGCATAAAAGAAAGATGACCGGGATTGTTTTAAAGGATAAGATGGATAAAACTGTGGTAGTGGAGGTGGAAAAATTTCATAAACATCTAAAATACCATAAGTATATAAAAACGAAGAAGAGATATAAGGCACATGACGAGGATAACAGGTGCTCAATAGGGGATACAGTATTGATAGTGGAGTCAAGACCTATCAGCAAGGGAAAAAAATGGTTGGTTAAAGACATCATAGGCAGAGAGGAACCCGTGTCAATACAGGAAGAGGTGGTAGGCAATGATACAAGAGAGGACTAAACTTCAGGTTGCAGATAACTCAGGGGCTAAAAAACTTGGATGCATAAGGATACTTGGTGGTTCAAGGAAGCGATATGGGACAGTAGGCGATATAATTATAGCCTCAGTGAAGGAGGTTATTCCTAATTCCAAGGTTAAAAAGGGCGATGTGGTTAAGGCTGTTATAGTAAGGACAAAAAAAGAGATTAAAAGGTTTGATGGTTCTTATGTAAAATTTGATGATAACTCAGTAGTTATCATAAATCAGTATAATGAGCCTATTGGAACAAGGATATTTGGCCCTGTGGCAAGGGAGTTAAGGGCAAAAAAGTTCATGAAGATCGTATCTCTGGCGCCTGAGGTTGTATAACGATGAGAAAGACAAAAGGATTTTAAAGCCTAATAATAGGGCTAAAAGCCTGATTTGAGGTAGATGAGGTAGATATGGAAGAAAAGCACTATCAGATAAGAAAGAATGACCATGTGATGGTCACAACAGGTAAAGATAAGGGAAAGACAGGCAAGGTGCTAAGGATTATAACAAAGAAAGATAGGCTTGTTGTGGAAAAGGTTAACATGATAAAGAGGCATGTAAAGGCAAGCCAGAAGACAAAAGGTGGCATAATGGAAAGAGAGAGTCCTATCCATATATCAAATGTCATGATCTACTGTGAGAAATGTTCAAAACCAGTGAGGGTAGGGAGGAAGATACTTGAAGATGGCAAGAAGGTAAGATTCTGTAAGAAGTGCGATGAAGTTATAGACAAGTAGGAGGAAATACTTGAAGACAGAATATATGGAATTTTACACCAAAGAGGTTGTCCCTGGTTTACTGAGAAGGTTTAAATATAAAAATATAATGGAGGTTCCCAGGTTAGAAAAAATTGTTGTAAATATAGGGCTTGGGAAAGAGGCATTACAGAATATAAAGGTTCTTGATAGTGCCTCCAATGATATCATGCTTATTACAGGTCAAAAACCTGTTATAACAAAGGCAAAAAAATCTATTGCCTCCTTTAAATTAAGGGCAGGTATGCCTATTGGTTCTATGGTGACACTAAGGGGAGAAAGAATGTATGAGTTTCTCCATAAACTTGTCACTATTGTCTTGCCCAGGGTGAGAGACTTTAAGGGCGTTTCTCCTAAATCTTTTGATGGAAGAGGAAATTATACACTTGGCTTGAGGGAGCAGATTATTTTCCCAGAGATAGACTACGATAAGGTGGATAAAATAAGGGGTATGAACATAACCATCACAACAACTGCTAAGTCAGATGAAGAGGGATTTGAGCTTATTAAACTTATGGGTATGCCCTTTAGGAGTTGACGGAGGAATAGATGGCAAGAAAGGCTATGATAGAGAAGGCAAACAGGACCCCGAAGTTTCATGTCAGAGGAAGAAACAGGTGTTCAATCTGTGGTAGGCCAAGAGGTTATCTGAGAAAGTTCAAGTTATGCAGGATATGTTTTAGAAATCATGCCCTGAGGGGAGAGGTCCCAGGGGTTGTAAAATCGAGCTGGTAAGGGGGCTATTATGGGTATGGTAGATCCTATAGCAGATATGCTTACAAGGATAAGAAATGCAATCATGGCGCGTCACGAATTCGTCGACGTCCCTTATTCTAATATGAAATATAATATATCCAGGATATTAAAAGACGAGGGATATATAAGGAACTGCAAGGTCTTTGTAGATGAAAACAGGAAGAAATTCCTTAAGATCTATATTAATTACGATGAGAACAATAACAGCGTTATAACTGGTCTTAAAAAGATAAGCAAGCCAGGAAGAAGGGTTTACGTTAAGACAGGAGATACCCATAGATTAAAGAACCGTCTTGGTCTTGTAATTATCTCAACATCACAGGGCCTTATGACTGATATAAGCGCAAGAAAAAACAAAGTGGGAGGGGAACCTCTCCTGATAGTCTGGTGAGGTGCTATATGTCAAGGATTGGAAGAAAACCTATTGTTCTCCCTGAATCGGTAAATATAGAGATAAAGGATGGCGAGGTCCTTGTTTCAGGTGCAAAGGGTTTACTGAAACGGCCTATTCTGGAGGGTATATCAGTAGAGGTTGATAACAGGATTGTCTATGTGAAAAGGACAAGCGAGGACAAAAAAATAAAGGGTTACCATGGATTGATGAGGACGCTCATATCCAATATGGTTGAAGGTATAGAAAAAGGGTTTGAGAAAAAACTTGAGATTGTGGGGATTGGATATCGGGCAGAGATGCAGGGTGATAATCTTGTATTATATCTCGGTTATTCACATCCAATACAATTTCCTCTGCCGGCAGGGATATCTGCCCAGGTGGACAAACAGACCCTTTTGACAATAAAAGGCATAGACAAAGAACTTGTAGGTCAGATGGCTGCAAAGATAAGGGCATTAAGGAAACCAGATGTTTATAAGAATAAGGGCATTAAATATGCTGGTGAGATTTTGAGGAAAAAGGCTGGTAAAAGCGGTAAATAAGAGGTAAGAGATGCAGAGAAAAGAAAAGGTTGAGGCAAGACTAAAGAGAAAAAAAAGAATAAAGAAAAAGATCTCCGGCACCACGGATAAGCCCAGACTTTGTGTTTATAAAAGCTTAAAGGCCATATATGCCCAGCTTATTGATGACCAGGAGAGGCGAACTATAACTGGAATCTCGACATTAAGCAAAGAGATAAAGGGACAGGTTGAATCAGGTGGAAATATAGAGGCAGCAAAAAAGGTGGGAGAATACATTGGAAAAAAGGCCTTAAAGCTAGGGATTAAGCACGTTGTGTTTGATAGAAATGGCTTTAAATACCATGGAAGGGTCAAGGCCCTTGGTGATGCTGCAAGAGAGGTGGGTCTTTTATTCTAAACAGGAGGTTCCATATTGGTTGAAAAAAAAGGTTTAGAACTCGAAGGCGTAGAATTACAGGATAGATTGGTTTATATAAATCGTGTCGCTAAGGTTGTAAAGGGCGGAAGGCGTTTCAGCTTTAGTGCGATTGTTGTTGTAGGCGATGGCAACGGAAGGGTAGGCTATGGCCTTGGAAAGGCTAATGAAGTACCTGATGCCATAAGAAAGGCAATAGAGCAGGCTAAAAAGGATATCGTGAAGATCCCTATATCCAACGGCACCATACCCCACCAGATAAAGGCAAAATATGGAACCAGTGAGGTCTTCATGAAGCCTGCAGTTGAGGGAACAGGTGTTATAGCAGGCAGGGCAGTAAGGGCAGTTGTTGAGGTGGCAGGGATAACAAACATACTTACTAAGTGCTATGGATCAAGGAATTACCATAATGTTGTAAAGGCAACAATAAAAGGACTTACAATGCTAAAATCGCCTGAGTATGCATTAAGGCAACGGGGGAAGTTAAAGGGCGAGGAGGTATAAGTTGAATCAGTTAAAAATTAAATGGATAAAAAGCACCATATCCTGCACAAAGGATATGAGGGACACGATAAGAAGCCTTGGATTTAAAAGGCTTAACGAGGAGAGGATAGTTAAGAATACACCTGAGATCAGAGGCATGATTAAAAAGGTTATACATCTGGTCAAGGTTGTGGAGGAAATATAGGATATGAAGCTTAGTGATTTAAAACCTGTTCCAGGCTCAATAAAGAAAAGAAAAAGGGTAGGCAGGGGCACAGGTTCAGGACATGGAACTACTGCTACCTATGGCAATAAAGGGCAAAGGGCAAGAAGTGGTGGGAATAAAGGTAATAGTTTTGAAGGTGGTCAGATGCCCCTCACAAGAAGGATACCCAAGAGGGGATTTAAGAATCCCTTTAGAAAGGAATATGCTATTGTAAAGGTAAGTGACCTTGAACGGTTTAGAGATAAAGAATTAGTAAGTATTGAAGATTTTATCGAAAAGGGCATTGTTAAAAAATTAAAGGATGGCATAAAGCTTTTATCAAACGGCGAAATAGATTTTCCTGTTAAGGTAAGGGTTCATAAGGCATCAAAGGCAGCCATTGAAAAGATTAAAAAATCAGGTGGTGATGTGGAGGTATTGAGTTAATGGGGGGTTTCCAAAATATTGGAAAAATCCCTGAGCTTAAAAGAAGAATAATAGTATCGCTTGCTCTACTTGCTGTCTACAGGATTGGCGTTCACATACCTACCCCTGGTATAGACGGTAGGGTGCTAGCAGGAATATTCGAAAGGGCAAAAGGGACCCTTTTTGGTTTCTTTGATATGTTTGCTGGTGGAGGCCTTGAACGCCTTTCTGTCTTTGCCCTGGGGATTATGCCCTATATAAGCGCATCTATAATACTTCAATTATTAACAGTTGTTGTCCCTACCTTGGAGAGGTTATCAAAAGAGGGTGAGGCTGGCAAGAGAAAGATTACACAATACACAAGATATGGAACAATTCTGATTAGCCTCATTCAGGGTTTTGGTATTGCGGTTGGCCTTGAGCAGATGAGGGGTGCGGCTGGAGAGCTTGTTGTATATAACCCTGGATGGAGTTTCAGGCTTATGACCATGATTACGCTTACTGCCGGGACCTCATTTATTATGTGGCTCGGCGAACAGATTACTGAAAAAGGTATAGGAAATGGTATTTCTCTTATAATATTTGCAGGCATTGTGGCAAGGATGCCAAATGCCATAGCAGGGACAATGAGCCTTGTTAGCTCTGGGGAGATGAACTGGTTTGTGATCTTGCTTATTGTTGTTATGATGCTTGTTGTTATTGCATTCATACTGTTTATGGAGACATCCCAGAGGAGGATACCTGTTCAGTATGCAAAGAGGGTTGTAGGGAGAAGGATGTATGGCGGACAATCAACACATCTGCCGTTAAAGGTTAATACTGCAGGGGTTATACCGCCGATTTTCGCATCCTCTATACTTATGTTTCCAGCAACAATTGCAAGCTTTATAGGTCATCCATATATGAAGAGATTTGCTGAGTGGCTGACCCCTGGCAGTTTTCTTCATGAGATTTTATATATAGGGTTTATAGTCTTTTTTTGCTTTTTTTATACCGCCATTGTTTTCAATCCTGATAGCGTGGCGGATAATATGAAAAAGTATGGTGGTTATATACCAGGCATTAGACCCGGTAAAAAGACCTCAGAATATATAGAAAGGATATTGTCCAGGGTGACATTGATTGGTGCTTTATATATATCTTTTGTATGTGTCCTACCCACATTGCTTGTAAAAAAGTTTAATGTCCCCTTTTATTTTGGAGGCACTGCCCTCCTTATTGTTGTTGGTGTTGCTCTTGATACAATTCAGCAGATAGAGTCCCATCTTATCTTAAGGCACTATGATGGTCTCGTTAAGAAATCTGCAAGGATTAAGGGCAGAAGATGATAGATCTCAATATTGTGCTGTGTGTAAAAAATGATAATCATAAAGACACCTGCTGAGATAGAAAAGATCAGGATCGCAAGTATATATGCCATGGAGATGCTTTTATATCTGAAAGATTATATAAAAGAAGGTATAAAGACTATAGAACTTGAGATGGTTTGTGAGGATAAAATAAGATATAATAAGAAGATAAAGGCAGCTTTTAAGGGTTACAATGGCTACCCTTTCTGTCTCTGCGTATCAGTGAATGATGAGGTAGTTCATGGTATGCCTAGCGAACGAATCCTCAGAAGAGGTGATATTGTAAGTATTGATTTTGGGGTTCAGTATGACGGCTTTTATGGAGATGCTGCACTAACTGAGGCGGTAGGTACAATTTCTGATGAGGCAGCAAGACTTCTTAAGGTAACAGAGGAATCTTTATATAAAGGGATCGAGCAGACAAAAGAGGGTAATAGACTCAATGATATATCGAACGCTGTCCAGATCCACGCGGAGAGGGCAGGCTTTTCCGTGGTGAGGGAGTTTGTTGGGCACGGAATAGGCGCAAGCCTTCATGAAGATCCCCAGGTTCCAAATTATGGAGAGAAAGGAAAGGGTATAAGGTTAAAAAAGGGTATGGTATTTGCAATTGAGCCTATGATTAATGCGGGAAGAAGCGAGGTCATGATAAAAGAGAATGGCTGGACAGTAGTAACAAGAGACGGCTCCCTATCTGCACATTTTGAGCATACTGTTGCTATTACAGAAAAGGGACCGGAGATACTAAGTAGATTATAAGATTATGCCAAAAGGTGAAGGAATAGAGATAGAGGGAATCGTTATTGAGCCTTTACCCAATGCTATGTTCAGGGTAGAGTTGCCAAACGGCCATAGGGTTCTTGCCCATGTGTCAGGCAAGATGAGGATGCATTATATAAAGATTTTGAAGGGCGATAAGGTGGTTGTGGAGCTTTCTCCCTATGACTTAACAAGAGGTAGGATAATTTACAGGGTTAAATAGGAGGTTGTCATGAAGGTAAAGCCTTCTGTCAAGAAAAGATGTGATAAGTGCAAGATAATCAAGAGAAAAGGTGTCCTAAAGATAATATGTGAAAACCCTAAACATAAACAGAAGCAGGGTTAAGGAGGTATAGATTGGCAAGAATTGCAGGAGTTGATATACCTAGGGAAAAAAGGATTGAGATTGCGTTGACATATATTTATGGGATAGGAAGAACGCTTTCCAATAAGATATTGTCAGAAGCAGGAATAAGCCCTGACAAAAGGACTAATGCCCTTACAGATGAAGAGATAGCAAAAATCAGAGACATTATAGAGAGCTCATATAAGGTAGAAGGCGACCTGAGAAAAGAAGTCAGCATAAACATTAAGAGACTGATGGATATAGGTTGCTATAGAGGTTTAAGACATAGAAAAGGGTTGCCGGTAAGGGGTCAGAGGACAAGAACAAACTCTAGAACAAGGAAGGGCCCTAGGAAATCACAGATGAAAAGAAAGAAATAAATTGAGGTGAATAGATGGCAAAAACCAGAAAAACCGGTAAAAAGAAGGTAAGAAAGAATATTCCTACAGGACAGGCATACATACAATCAAGTTTTAATAACACAATCATCACAATAACTGATCCCCAGGGAAATGTTATCTCATGGTCAAGCGGAGGAGTTGTTGGTTTTAAGGGTTCAAGAAAGAGCACGCCCTTTGCAGCCCAGCTTGCTGCTGAGAATGCAGCAAAAAAGGCTATGGAGAATGGCCTAAAGACCGTTGATGTGTATATAAAGGGTCCAGGGGCAGGCAGAGAGGCTGCACTGAGGGCACTTCAAAGCTCGGGATTAAAGATTCATCTCATAAGAGATATAACACCTATACCTCATAATGGGTGCAGACCACCTAAAAGAAGAAGGGTTTAAGGAGGTAGGAATTGTCAAGATATATAGGACCATCATGCAGGCTTTGTAGAAGAGAGGGTATAAAGCTTTTTCTTAAGGGCGAGCGATGCCTTACAGAGAAGTGTGCTATTGAAAAAAGAAATTATCCACCTGGTGCCCATGTTGACACAAGGGGCAAGATAATGGAGTATGGTATAAGGCTCAGAGAGAAGCAGAAAGTTAGAAAGATTTACGGTCTGAGCGAGAAACAATTCAAAAGATTTTTTAATATGGCAGAAAGAAAACAGGGCATTACTGGCACTAATTTTCTTATTTTGCTTGAACGTCGTCTGGATAGTATGGTCTATAGGTTTGGATTTGCTACATCCCGTAAAGAGGCAAGACAGCTTGTATCCCATAGGCATATCCTGGTCAACGGAAAAAGTATTAATATAGCATCGTATCTTGTGAAGCCAGGGGATGAGATATCCGTAAAAAATAAAGAACTTGTAACAGTTAAAAACGCCCTTGAATCTGTGGTAAGGCGGGGATTGCCCCCATGGATAGAACTTGATAAAGAAGGCATGAAAGGGGTTATAAGGCAGTTACCTTCAAGAGAAGATATTACAATGCCTATAAAAGAACAGCTTATTGTTGAATACTATTCAAGGTAGTTTCTTGCCCTAAGGAGGGTGCATGTCTATGTTTGAAAAAAATTGGCAGGAGTTAATAAAACCAGCTAAGGTTGATATAGAAAAAAGGGAAGACGATTATCTGAAGTTTTCTGCTGAGCCTTTTGAAAGAGGCTATGGGATTACTATAGGGAATTCTCTGAGAAGGGTCCTCCTTTCCTCCATAATGGGTGGTGCCATAACAACTGTCTGGATAGATGGGGTAGATCATGAATTCTCTACTATAAGAGGCGTTAAAGAAGACGTTACCGAGATCATACTCAATCTTAAAAAGGTTGTCCTCCGATTAAGTGATGATAAAACAAGGGTCATTAAGATTGATACCAAGGGCAAAAAAGAGGTAAAGGCAGGGGATATAATACACGATGGAACCATAGAGATTGTGAATCCTGATCATCATATTGCAACCCTTAGCGAGGACGCAAGGCTATACATGGAGCTTAAGGTTAAAATGGGCAGAGGCTACACCCCTTCAGAAATGAATTACAGCGAAGGCGATCCCCTTGGCACCATACCCATAGATTCAGTATTTACACCAATCAAAAAGGTGAGTTATCATGTAACGCCTGCAAGGGTAGGCTTTAGAACCGATTATGATAAACTTACAATGGAGATATGGACTAATGGGAGTATAAGCCCTCTTGATGCATTATCGCTTGCTGCTAAGATTATAAAAGAACAGATGAAGATATTTATACATTTCGATGAATTTGAGGATGAAAAGGAGGCCCTAGAAAAGGGCATAGAAAAACAGGAATTTAATGAAAACCTTTTCAGAAGCGTAGATGAGCTAGAGCTTTCGGTGAGAAGCGCCAACTGTCTCAAGAATGCAGATATTAAATATATAGGAGAACTTGTCCAAAAGACAGAGCAGGAGATACTGACAACAAAGAATTTTGGTAGAAAATCCTTAAACGAAATAAAAGAGATCCTCTCATGTATGGGGCTGCGATTGGGCATTAAACTCGACAATTTCCCTTCCCGAGAGGAATTGGATAAAATGTCTGTTAAAAGAAAAGATATATAATATGAGGTTACTATGAGGCATCTTAAAAGGGTAAAAAAGTTAAATAGAACAAAAAGCCACAGAGAGGCACTTTTAAAAAATCTTGCCATATCTCTTTTTGATCATGAACGTATTAAGACTACAAACACCAAGGCAATGGTGCTTAAAGGTGTGGCGGATAGGCTTATAACTCTGGCAAAAAAGAAGGATCTGCACTCTTTAAGGCGGGCATTCGCCTTTTTGAGAAATAAGGAGGTCGTCAAAAAATTATTCACTGATATTGGTGACCGCTATACCTCTGTTAATGGCGGTTATACAAGGGTTTTTAAAGTGGAAAGAAGAAAGGGTGACAATGCACCTATGTCAATCATTGAGCTTACACAAAAAAAAGAGATAGTAGACAAGAAGGAAAAGAAATAGTTTAATATGGGGACATATTTTTGGGGGATCGTTCAACGGCAGGACAACGGACTCTGACTCCGTGAATTGGGGTTCAAATCCCTATCCCCCAGCTTAATATAAATAAAGACCTTTGAAAAGGCCCAGAATTATAGGAACGATTATATACAATCAGCTCATCAACTAGACATATCAGACCTTGCAGACAAGACACATATTGAAATTGCCTTTTGATTTAATAATTAATCTTGCTGTCTTTTTCAGCAACCTTTCCCCAGGTATCTCTCAGGGATGCAATACGGTTAAATACTGGTCTTTGAGGTGTGGAATCCTTTGTGTCTATGGAGAAATATCCAAGCCTCTCAAATTGATGTCTACTACCAGGGAGTGCATCTTTAAGCCCGGCCTCTATATAACAGGGAAACAATACCTCTAAAGAGTTTGGGTTAAGATGTCCTATGAATGCATCCCCTGCGCCTGCTGGCTCAGGGATATTGAAGAGCCGGTCATAGAGCCTTACCTCTACAGATATTGCGTGTTCTGCCGATACCCAGTGGATTACGCCTTCTATTTTCCTTCCATCAGTAGGGGTTGTATCTTTTGTTGAAGGGTCATAGCTACAATGTATCTCAATAACCTTGCCTGTTTTTTCATCTTTTACTATTTTTTCAAATTTTATAACATAGGCATTTCTTAACCTTACCTCCCTTCCAGGACCTAGTCGTTTATATTTTCTCGGTGGATTTTCATTAAAGTCATCCTGTTCTATGTATATGACCTTTGAGAAGGGCACATCCCTTGTCCCCATGGATGGATTTTGAGGATGATTTGGGCATTTAATCTGTTCTGTCTTAGACTCAGGATAGTTATCAATTATAACCTTTAAGGGTCTGAGGACAGCCATTGCCCTGGGGCAACGTTCATTAAGATCATCCCTTACGCATGACTCAAGGAGGGCTATATCAACAAGGTTATCATTTTTTGCAACCCCTATTTTTGTGCAGAATGCCCTTATTGCCTCTGGCGTGTAGCCTCTTCTTCTCATGCCAGCAATAGTGGGCATTCTAGGGTCATCCCAACCAGAGGTGTAGCCTTTCTCAACGAGTTCTATGAGTCTCCTTTTGCTGAGTATTGTGTAACTAAGATTAAGACGGGCAAATTCTATCTGTTTTGGCTTGTCACCTTCTATAAGCTCGTTTATAATCCAGTCATATAAAGGACGGTTGTTTTCAAATTCAAGGGTGCATATGGAGTGGGTAATCCCCTCGATGGCATCAGAGAGGCAGTGGGCAAAATCATACATGGGATAGATGACCCACTGTCTCTCTGTTCTATAATGTGGTGTCCTTTTTATCCTGTAAAGGACAGGGTCTCTCATGAGTATATTAGGAGAAGACATGTCTATCTTTGCCCTTAGGACACGATCTCCGTCTTCAAACTCTCCTGACCTCATCCTTTCAAAGAGACTAAGATTTTCTTCAATAGAGCGGTTTCTGTAGGGGCTGTCCCTGCCGGGCTCTGTGAGCGTGCCCCTGTATTTCCTTATCTCCTCTGCATTAAGGTCACAGACATAGGCCTTTCCTTTTTTTATAAGCTGAATAGCAAACCCATAGAGCCTTTCAAAGTAATCAGAGGCAAAAAATAGCCTGTCCTGCCAGTCAAAGCCAAGCCACCGGACATCATTTATGATAGATTCTACATATTCCATTGATTCACCAGCGGGATCTGTATCATCCATCCGGAGATTGCAGGTGCCCTTATACTGTGTGGCTATCCCAAAATTGAGACATATTGATTTTGCGTGCCCTATGTGGAGATAACCATTAGGTTCAGGAGGGAAACGGGTCGCCACGCGACCATTGTTTTTATTTAATCTCAGATCCTCTTCTATTAGATCCCTTATAAAGTCACTTAAATTATGATTTTCTATTTTGGTCATCTTTAACCCCATTGTTATAGCAACCATAATTTAAATAACATAAGAATTAATATCTTTCAAGAAAGAGCTTTAATAAATACTGGAGAAATTTAAAAAGAGATTGTATTATATCCCAGAATTATAAAAAGAACAGGAGAAAAGATGAGCGGGATATTTGGTGTTGCTAAAAAAAAGGATTGTTCAGCTGATCTACTATATGGAACTGATTATCATTCCCATATGGGGACCGAATACGGTGGTATGGCTGTCTTCGGAAAGAGGCTTCATCGTCATATACATGACATAAGCAAATCCCAGTTTAAGTCTAAATTTTTTGAGGAGTACAAGGAGATGGAGGGGAACCTTGGGATAGGTGTCATAAGCGATAGGGATCCGCAACCTCTGACTATAAGCTCCAAATTTGGGACCTTTGCCATTGCCTCTACAGGTCTTGTGGAGAATACGAGCGAACTTGCCATAGAACTCCTTAACCAGGGAGAGACCTTTGGCGAGATGTCAAGAGAGGGTTTTAACTCTGTAGAACTTATAGCCAAGATCATAACCCATAAAGATACTGTAATAGAAGGTATTGAAAGTGTTTATGATAAGATTAGGGGATCTGCAACAATACTTTTAATGACAGAAAAAGGTATATATGCTGCCCGTGACCGTTATGGCAGGCTCCCCCTTGTAATAGGTGAATCAGAGGATGGATATGCGGTTGCCAATGAGACATGCTCATTTCTTAATCTTGGTTACAAGATAAAAAAATATATAGAACCTGGTGAGATAGTTTTTATAGGCAGGGATGGGATAGAAGAAAAGTATAAGGGGGGTAAACAGAATAAGATATGTTCATTTTTATGGATATATACTGGCTATCCCGCGTCAAGCTATGAGGGCATAGGCGTAGAGGTTGTCAGGGAGAGAAGCGGCAGATTGCTTGCAAAGAATGACAATGTGGAGGCAGATCTTACTGCAGGCGTCCCTGATTCAGGCGTAGGTCATGCCATAGGCTATGCTATGGAATCTGGTATACCCTATCGCAGACCCCTTGTAAAATATACACCTGGTTATGGAAGGAGTTATACGCCTCCTGCCCAGGAGATAAGGGATCTTGTGGCAAAAATGAAGCTTATCCCTGTAAAGGAGGTTATATGTGGTAATCGTATCGTTCTATGTGAGGATTCTATTGTAAGAGGCACCCAACTGAAGAATTATACGTTGAAAAAACTCTGGGAGTCAGGGGCAAGAGAGATTCATGTCCGACCTGCATGCCCGCCCCTTATGTTCCCCTGCAGATATGCCCTTTCCACACGTTCCATAGAAGAGCTTATCGCAAGGCGTGCAATCTGGTCCATTGAGGGGAGGGATATAGAGGATATAGGTGAATACCTCGATGACACAACTGAAAAATACAAGGCAATGGTGGACTGGATTGCCATGGAGCTTGGCGCATCAACACTTTGTTATCAGAAGATTAATGATATGGTAAATGCAATAGGTCTACCAAGGGATCAGCTTTGCCTGTATTGTTGGATAGGCCATGATTGATAAAACAGATGATGCCCATGGAAGCTGAAAGAAAGATTGCCGTGATAATACCTGCCTATAATGAGGAGCAGAGTATAGGTGATGTTGTTGCCAGCATTAGAAGATTAGGGACAGGTTATGATGCCATTGTAATCAATGATAATTCAACAGATAAGACAGCAGAGGTGGCGCGCAGGGCAGGGGCATTAGTTATTGAATTGCCCTGCAATCTTGGTATAGGCGGGGCAGTTCAGACTGGATATAAGTTTGCGAGGCAAAGAGGATATGATGCATGTATCCAGGTAGATGGCGATGGACAGCACCCTGCTGACCAAATACCAAGGTTAATACAGACACTATTTTATGAGGGATACGATGTGGTTATTGGCTCTAGGTTTGTTACTGATAGCAAATATGAGATATCCTTTATGAGGCTTCTGGGTATAAGGATTCTCTCCTTTTTCCTTAAGGTGACAACAGGTCTGGATATAAAGGACACAACCAGTGGTTTCAGGGCAATAAATAGAAAGGTTATGGAATTCTTTGCAGATGAGTATCCCCAGGATTATCCTGAACCTGAATCCCTTGTCTTTGTCCATAAAAAGGGTTATACGGTCAAAGAGATCCCTACAAGGATGAATAGCAGGATGTATGGAAAATCCTCGATAACACCTATTCTTTCAATATATTACATGATAAAGGTTATGCTTGCCATGTTTATTGATCTCTTTAAAAAATGATTAAAAAAGGAGAGTTGTTATGCTTCACATGCAATTAATTATAGGGCTTATAAGCATAGGGTTTTTTATTGTTACCTTTGAATTTATCAGAAAACGTTATCTGCGGGAAGAATACGCCATACTGTGGCTTCTCACATCCCTGGCAATAGCGCTTCTTAGTCTATGGCCCGGTTTGATTGAAATAATAAGCAGGATAACTGGTTTTTATTACATAACAGCCATATTGATTGTGATCTTTGTATTTCTCATTGCCATACTTATGCATTATTCCATTGTTATATCAAAGATGAAAGAGATGAATAAGGAGCTTGTTCAGCAATATGCCCTCCTTGAATATAAGGTCAGGGAATTGGAGGAAAAAAATAGTTTGCAATGAATGTCTGGCCTGATTGTATACCCTGCATATTGAAGATGTCTGTGGATATTGCCCGTAATACCTTTAAAAATGAAGAAGATGTAAGGGTCTTTTTTGAAAGGATTATGGCTATGAAACATTTTAAGGAAAACAGGTGGGACATAACACCTCCAGAACTTATAAAGGATATTTGGAGAATATTGGAGCATGCCACAGGGATAAAAGACCCCTTGGCTGAGAAAAAAAGATTACAGAATGATATTGCCATTAAGGTATATCCCTTTGCAAGAAAATCCATTAAAGACAGCGATGATCCCTTTGTTGAAGCCCTTAAATGGTCTATATCAGGCAATTTTATAGATATTATGGCAGAGGTGCATGATATTGCTATAGATGATATCCTTGCAAGGATCAACGGAACCAAGTTATCTGTCCAGGCCGTAGAAGAACTCAAAAAGAGGATTGAAAAAAGTAGAAACATAGTCTATCTCTGTGATAATTGTGGTGAGATAGTGTTTGACAGGCTCTTTGGCGAATGTTTAAGGGAACATTTCCAGGTGAAGATTATTTTTATTGTAAGGTCTGTCCCTGTTCTAAATGATGCGGTACTGGATGATGCAATCTATACTGGGCTTAACATGGTCGGCGAGATAACAAAAAATGGCATAAACGAGCCATTGCCTGGCTTTCTTATGAGCATGACATCCCGAGGTATGCTTAAATTAATGGAGGAGGCCGATCTTATAGTCTCAAAGGGGGGAGGGAATTTTGATACCCTTTCTGGGGAGGAGCCCTTAAGAGGCAAGATCTCCTTTCTGCTTCAGGCAAAATGCCAGCCCTATGTATCCATTTACAGGGTTAGGAAAGGTGATTTAATAATTAACAATGCTTAAAAAACAGGATGATATGAAAAAGATCAAGGTAGGCATAAGCAGGTGTCTCCTAGGTGAAAAAGTAAGATATGATGCCAGAGATAGTCATGATAGGTACCTGACTGATACCCTGGGAAGATATTTTGATTATATCCCTGTATGCCCTGAGGTGGAATATGGGCTCCCTGTTCCAAGGGAGCCAATGCGTCTTGTTGGTTCGCCTGAAAATCCTCGTCTTGTTACAATAAAGACAGGCGTAGATCATACCGAAGGCATGCTTAGATGGGCGGAAAAGAGGCTTAAAGAGTTAGAAGAAGAGGGATTATGCGGTTTTATATTTAAAAGTCGTTCCCCGAGTTCCGGTATGCAGGGTGTAACGATATATTCTCAAGGCAATATGCCGGATAAAAAAGGCACAGGGATATTTGCAGGGGCCTTTATGAGATACTTTCCCTTGGTGCCCGTTGAAGATGAGGAACGCCTCAATGACCAAGGTATAAGAGAGAATTTTATAGAGAGGGTCTTTGTCTATAGGAGATGGCGAAAATTTTTGAAGAAAAGAGGGGACTATGGAGGACTTGTGGCTTTTCATTCAGACCATAAATATCTGATAATGTCCCATAGCCCAAAACATCTCAGGGAACTGGGTAAGATTGTGGCTGCCCCAGGGTGTCTTGATGATGAAAGAAATGCTGTATATTTAGAGACCATGATGGGTTGCCTTAAGCTTACATCAACAAAAAAGAAGAATACTAACTGCCTTCATCATATTATGGGCTATTTTAAAAATAATTTGACAATGGATGAAAAGCAGAAACTCCTTGATGTTATAGAGGATTATCACAGGGGTATTGTCCCCCTGATGGTGCCTATTATTCTTCTAAGACACTATGCGAAAAAATATGATAGACCTTACCTGAGAAGACAGGTTTATCTAAATAACCACCCCGCGGAGCTGATGCCGAGAAACCATGTATAGAGGGGGATTAAGGCTTGAGTATTTGACATTAGAGGAGATTGCCCTTGAGGATAAGACTCTATGTCTTTCCTATCCCCTATCTGATGATGGATTAACAGAATCTATAAGAGACATAGGGATTATCCAACCACTAATAGTATGTGCACCTAAGCCCTATAAGGTGGTTACAGGTTTTAAAAGACTTGAATCAGCAAGGTCTTTAGGTTTAAAGGAATTGCCCTGCATAATAATAGCAGAGACAGAACAAAAAAATGCCATGCTTATGGCAGTCCATGACAATATCTCAAGGGGTTTTAATACAGTTGAAAAGGCCCATTGTATTCATAAGATGATGCAGATAGGCTTCTCTGAAGAAGAGATATACAATATAATGTCTATACTGGGTCTTGGTAGACATGATGCTGTTATGAAAAATCTCATAGGGGTCGCCTGCGCTGAGAAAAACCTAAAGGATTTTATAGTAAGATATAGACTATCCATGAAGAATATTTATTATCTTCTGTGGTTTAAGCCTGATGAGAGGGACTCGATAATAGGTTTCCTATCCTCTGTTTCTTTTACAGATAGTCTTCTGAGGGAGATATTACAGCTGCTCTGTTTAATCAGGATGAAAAAAGGCGGTCTGCCATTAGATGAATTAGATATGGCAGGGGATGCTATTGAAGCAAGAAAAATCCTCAAGAGACATGTTAATCCAGGCATTACCTTCCTTGAAGAGGAGTTTAAAAGGCTTAAGCAGATGTGCTCCTTTCCAAAAAATATCGATATAAAGATAGACCCTTTTTTTGAAAAAGAGTATATTGATATAACAATAAAGGCAAGGGATAGTGCCACCATAGAAGATGCACTAAGAAGGATCAGTAATGCCCTAAAAGATGGGTATGTGGAGGGTATTTTTGGCATTACGAAAAATAGAGATTACAGAGACAGGGATTGATGCAGTAAGAGACTGCCCAGGCACAAAGAACCATATCTGTTGTGGCTATAAAACTATTGATTTGGTTGAGGGATGTCTTCTATCATGCTCATACTGCATATTAAAATACTACCTTAAATCTGATACGATCAGGATAAATACCAATATTGACCATATCATATCACAGGTAGATAAGATTATTGAGAATGATAAGCGTCATATATGGAGATTCGGCACTGGAGAGCTCTCTGACAGCCTTGCCCTTGACAGGAGATATAGACTTAATATTCCGTTTATTGAATTTTTCGGTAATAAGAAGAAGGCATTGTTTGAATTGAAATCAAAATGGGCACAGATAGACCATCTCAGACCTTTTTTGAACAGATTCACGGTAGTATCCTTTTCCCTGGCACCTCAGCGTATCATAGAAATAGAAGAGAAGAGGTCAAGCCCCCTCTACAAAAGACTTAAGACGTTGAAGAAGGCACAGGATACCGGCTGCTTTGTGGGGCTGCACCTTGACCCTATTATTATCTATGAGGGCTTTGAAAAGGATTACTATTATCTTGTAGAGGACATAGGCAGGATACTTGACCTTGAAAGGGTCATATGGATAAGCCTTGGGCTTTTGAGATTCCCGGCAAAGATGCTTGATATATTCATAAAAGAAAAGAGAAAGAATTTACTATATGGCGAATTCATAAGGGGAGAGGATGGTAAATATAGATACCTCAAAAGCGAAAGGATAAGGGTTTATAGAATGCTCTATGATTTGTTAAAAAACAAGCACAGCGAACTCTTTATATACCTATGTATGGAAAGGGAGGATGTATGGAGAGAATCAACCGATTTAACAATAAATGATTCGGATGAATTGATAGGACTTTTTGATAAAAGAATAAGACATTTTTACGGAGGGGAACTATGAATTTCAAAGAAAAGGTTGTTTTTATAACAGGAGGGACAAGGGGCATAGGTAAGGCTATGGCAATGGCTTTCATGGAAGAAGGTGCAAGGGTTGGCGTAAACGGCAGAAACATGGATGCTATTGCAAGATTTGAGGATGAGTTTAAAGGCAGAGATACCCTTGCACTTAAGGCAGATATAGGGAATTATAATGAGATGGAGGCGGCAGCAGGGGCAGTAGTGAACAAGTGGGGAAGGGTGGATATACTGATAAATAATGCAGGCATAGTAAATCCCCTTATGCCAGCTGAGAAGATAAAAAAGGATGATTTTGAGAGGGTAATAGATATCAACCTTAAAGGGACATTTTATACCACCCAGATTTTTGGTAAAAAGATGATTGAGAATAGGTCAGGCAGGATCATAAGCATTGCATCACAGGTGGGATTCTTTGGTGAAAAGGGTTTTCTGCCCTATTCCATAAGTAAGTCATCGCTCATGTTAATGACCCGGTCTATTGCCCACGAATGGTCAAGATATGGTGTTACCGCATGTGCCGTTGCCCCTGGATTTATAAAAGGAGGGATGAACGAGGGGCTAATAAAGAAAGAGGCCTTTGTGGATTTTTTGTCAAAAAGAACCCCCGTGAACAGGATGGGCAGCGTTGAAGAGCTTGTTTCCCTTGTTCTATTTCTTGCATCTGAACAGGCCGTATATATCAACGGTGAAACTATTACATTCGATGGAGGAATGACCGGTTACACGCAGGAGCCTCTTTTGGATTTCATAATGAAGGGGAGGTAGATGGACATAATACCTTTTGTTCGGTTTACCCTTAATAGTCGATTCATAGGGAGATGGATAATGGGCGGTGTCATATTTTTCATCCCCTTTATTGATTTTTTCTCAATCGGCTATCTCTCAAGGGCATCGAGGACCATGATGACAGGTGGTATGGGTCTGCCTATATGGGATAGGAAGGCAGAGATCTGGATAGAGGGGCTTAAACAGCTCTTTGTATTTATCCTTTATGAGGCAGTCCCCTTTTTTCTGTTTTCGTTTGGCTTCTTTCTCACTGCCCTGCACCGCTTTACTGCATTTTTCGGAACTATAGTAACCTATCTTGGTTTTATAGCCCTATTAATCTTTTCGTTTTTTTTACCCTTTGCCTTTGCAGTATTTGCCGAGGAGATGGATTTCAGAAAGGCGCTGGAGTTTGAGAGGATTTTCAATGCTATAAAGGAGGTATTTTTCCACTATACAGTCGGGTATATAGCAATCCTTCTTTTGATAGGTTTATTTTATATCACAATCTTGAAGATACCTTATTTTATAGGCTTTTTCCTTTTCAGTATCCTTACTTACTACGTCTTTTTGATAGGGATATATTATTATGCCCAGCTATTTGTTAAGACCTCCCTTTCCTCGGTGAGGATAAGGGATAATGTTTAGCCAGCTCATAATTTGACATTAGTGAATATTTGTGATATTTAAAATTTTCAGATTTAGAATTCTTCATTATGGTGGGTGTAGCTCAATGGTTAGAGCATCAGGCTGTGGACCTGGGGGTTGAGGGTTCGAGACCCTTCACCCACCCCATGTAACTT
>JAGPMK010000036.1 GCA_018052995.1 Syntrophorhabdales bacterium
CATCTCTTCTTTTCAATATTGACAGAAATAAAAATCAAATGATAAACTTAATTAAAAAAAGGGGGGATATTATGATTCATTATGCCTGGATTATTGCCTTTACAGGGACAATCGTAACTGTCCTTGCTCATGGTTTTGGCAGGATGTCCTATTCTGTAATACTCCCATTTATGAAAGATGGTCTATCCCTGACCTATACACAACTTGGTTCTATCGCCATGGGAAATTTCATAGGATATCTTTCTCTTGCCATAATAGGTGGTTTTCTTGCAGCCCGTTTTGGTATAAGACGGGTTGTATTTGTATCGCTCCTTGTAATAGGCATCAGCCTTTTTCTTACTGGTTTTTCACAGTCCTTTATCTTTGCATTTTTTATGCGTCTTATATCTGGTCTTGGCAATGGTGGGAGCTACGTCCCTATTATGGCGATTCCTGCTGCATGGTTTGTCATGAAAAAAAGGGGGCTTGCCACAGGCATTGTATCTGCTGGGATTGGTTTCGGTCTATTTCTATCAGGCATCATTCTACCCCCTGTTATTGCTGCGTTTGGTAAAGAAGGCTGGAGGTATGCATGGTTTCTGATGGGTATTATTGTATTTATCTTCTCATTCGTATGTTATGCTTTTTTAAGAGATAATCCAAAAGAAAAAGGGACAACCATGTATGGGGGCGACGAGGAGCAAAGAGGAGGTACAAAGGTAACCCTGTTTTCCGCCTTCAAGGAAGTAGTTGTAAAGCCTGAGATATGGAAGCTCGGTTTTGTGTATTTTATGTATGGCTTCTCATATATTATATATCTTACCTTTTTTGTAGCATATCTTACAAAGGAGATGGGTGTTAAACCATTAGAGGCAGGCCGTATATTCTCTGTCCTTGGGATCTTTAGTATATTCTGCGGGGTAATATATGGATGGATCTCTGATATGCTGGGCAGAAAATATGGTTCTATGCTTGCCTATATAAACATTGCCGTAGCATATGCCATCCTTTTATTATGGAAGGACACTGCCGGTTTTTATGTGTCTGCTATCGCCTTTGGTATAGCTGCCTTTTCCATTCCAACTATAATGGCAGCAGCCTCAGGTGATGCAGTAGGGGGAAAACTTGCACCAGCGGGCCTTGGTTTTATAACCTTATTCTTTGGTATAGGTCAGGCACTGGCCCCTGTGATAGGAGGATGGTTAAAGGATACAACAGGGACTTTCACCCATGCATTTCTTCTGTCAGCAGGGGTGTCACTATTGGGTGCAGTAGGTTCCCTCATATTAAAAAAGAAGACTGCTTAGACTACTGCATTCCTAAAAACATAGCCCTTAATTCTCTTTTCAAAATCTTTCCAGAGGGATTTCTTGGCAATTCATCAACAATATGGACAATCTTTGGAACCCTGGGTAAAATGATTAGCCTTAATCAGGTATTTGATGTATCTTAATGAAATGAAATCTAACACTATTACATACTTTAATAAACTTACAGTATTTACAGGAATTCTGGCTTTATTGCTCTTTCTCCCTTTTTTTGTCCTAGCAGAATTTAATTCATTTGCCATTGTGAGTGACACACATGTGGGCTCAGAAGACTCTGTTTATGCTGATTTTATAAAAATTATTGAAAGAAAGGATATAAAGACCATAATCCATGTTGGTGATGCTATACATATCCCAGGCAATAAAGACCAGTGGAAGGTATTTTTTGACATTACAGGCTCTGATAAGATGCTTCACCTTGCACCAGGAAACCATGATATAAATGATAAGAGGTCTCTTTGTATATATCTTAAATTTTTTCCTAAATTATACCATTCACTTTCTCATGACGATACCCTTTTTATAATCCTTAATACAGAGATACCTGGTGAAACGAGCCAAATTACAGGAAAACAGCTTCAATGGCTAAAAAGGGAGTTAGAGAAACCATTCCGATATAAATTCGTATTTCTTCATAGGCCTCTCTTTCCCATATTGTCTGGACGGGGTCTTGACAGATATAAGGATGCCCGCAATGAACTCCACAGACTTTTTGTAGAAAAAGGGGTATCCTTAGTAGTGTCAGGTCATGACCATCTTTACAATCGTTCTACAAGAGATGGTATCACATATATAATTGCAGCGGGCGGAGGAGGACAGAGCCATTTTCCTACCTTCAATGATACGCGATATTTCTTTCGTTATATAATAGGAAAGAGAGAAAACGAAAGTTACTCTTTTATTGTAAAGGATCTGGAAGGCGATACAGGTGATGAATTTAATATACCAGAATCTTCAAAGTATGTTCCAGAAGAGAATATTTGAGGTTATCCATATGACTTTAAAAACCTTTGAAAAAAGGATTTCGTAAAGGTTTTTTGTCTTATGTCCCCATTACCTGGACAACTATCCCCCTGTGACGGCCTCTATTATCAAAATCGATAAATACTATCTGTTGCCATGTCCCTAGGGTAAGGGAACCCCCAATAAGGGGTATAGAAAGGGCTGGTTTCATAAGTGCTGCCCTTACATGGGAGAACCCATTCCCATCACCCCATCGGTAATCATGCTCATATGCCATATTAGACGGAACTATCCTCTCAAGGGCATTTTTAAGGTCCCTTATGACCCCAGACTCAAATTCTATAGTAGTTATGGTGCCTGTTGAACCAGGGCAGAATATTGTTATAAGCCCATCCTCAATGCCTGACTCTCTTGAGATTTTTATTACCCTTTCGGTAATATCTATGGTGTCATTAAAGCCTTTTGTTTCAAGCCGTATTGTATCAGTATGGATCATTAAACACCCCTATATTGTCTATAACAATCTATTTGCCTTTTTAAGATCTTCTTCTGTATCAATGCCGAACCCTTCATATTCTGTAAAAAGAACCTTAATCTTATAACCGTTTTCCAGGACCCTTAGTTGTTCTAGAGATTCTGCCTTTTCAAGAAAACCTCTGGGCATATTAATGTATCTTTCAAGAAAATCTTTTGTATACGAGTAGATGCCTATGTGTTTATATATAAAATTTTTTACCTCAGAGCCTTTTTTAAAGGCCTGTAGATTATTATCCCTTAAATATGGTATTGGTGAACGGGAAAAATATATGGCAGATCCATATCTATTAATAACTACCTTTACGGTGTTGGGGTCTTTGTATTCCTTTTCGTCTGTTATATGGGTGCATAAGGTTGCCATAGCATCTCCATATCTTTCCATCTCTGAAAAAAGCATATCAATCATATCATATCTTATAAAAGGTTCATCCCCCTGGACATTGATTATGATATCTGCTTCTATATCCTTTATTGCATCATATACCCTCTCGGTGCCGCTTGAACATCCCTCATCTGTCATTATTACCTCTGCACCAAAGGATGTAGCCTTATCTTTTATACTGTTATCATCTGTGGCAATATAGATCTGGTCCTTCAATTCTGATTTTGCTGCTGCCTCATATACCCATTGGATTAGAGGCTTTCCCTTTATCTCTATCAATGGTTTGCCTGGAAGTCTTGAAGATCCATACCGGGCAGGGATAACAATAACCTTTTTTAAATTTGAATTCATAGATTACCTCATTCATAGACTATAATGACAGAACCTCTGTAAATGCAAGCCTTGCTTTATCTTGGTGTCTCAGCCAGATACCTCCATAAGAATCTCCCTGTGTGACTCTCTCTGGATAAGACTATCTCTTCCGGCGTCCCCCTTGCAACTATCCTACCGCCCTGCTCGCCACCCTCAGGACCTAAATCAATGATATAATCTGCACATTTTATTACATCCATATTATGTTCTATAACCACCACGCTGTTGCCTCTTTCGACAAGCTCAAAAAGAACCCTTAGAAGCTTTTCTATATCGGCAAAATGCAATCCTGTTGTTGGTTCATCAAGTATATAAAGGGTCCTGCCTGTCTCCCTTTTTGATAGTTCTCTTGAAAGCTTTATCCTCTGCGCCTCACCCCCTGAAAGCGTTGTGGCTGCCTGCCCAAGACGTATATAACCGAGACCGACATTATTTAAAACAGTTAGCTTGTTTTTTATGTGGGGTATGGAATCAAAAAATTCTGATGCCTGTGTTACTGTCATCTCAAGGACATCGGCAATACTTTTGCCCCTATATTTAACCTCAAGGGTATCTCTATTGTATCTCTTGCCTTTACATACATCACACACTATATAAACATCCGGCAAAAACTGCATCTCGATCTTTACAAATCCCTCACCAGCACATGTCTCGCATCTACCACCCTTGACATTAAAACTAAATCTGCCCTCCCTGTATCCCCTTATCCTTGACTCAGGTAGTTTTGCAAAAAGCTCCCTTATATAAGTAAAAATCCCTGTATAAGTAGCAGGGTTAGACCTGGGCGTCCTCCCGATAGGCGACTGGTCTATATCGATGACACTGTCTATTGCCTCAAAGCCCTCTATCCTGTCCACCTCCCCTGCCCTATCCTTTGAACGATAAAGTTTCTGTTTAAGAAGGGGATAGAGGGTATCTACTATAAGAGAGCTCTTACCAGAACCAGAAACACCCGTTATAACAGTTAAGGTGCCCAACGGTATATCCACATCAATATTTTTAAGATTGTTTACCTTAGCGCCTTTTATTTTTATAAATCCCTTTGGTTTCCTTCTGGTTTCAGGTGTTTTTATCTCCTCCCTCCCTGAGATATACCTACCTGTTATTGAATCAGGGTGTTGGGACAACTCATTGGGCGTTCCCTGAAAGACTACCATACCACCATTTTCGCCAGCTCCAGGACCCAGGTCAATCACATAGTCTGCAGTGACTATTGCGTCATGGTCATGCTCAACCACGATTACAGTATTATCAATATCCCTTAATCTTCTCAGGGTAGCAAGAAGCCGCTCGTTGTCTCTCTGATGTAATCCAATGCTTGGTTCATCAAGAACATATAACACGCCTGTCAGCCCTGAACCTATCTGTGTGGCAAGCCTGATGCGCTGTGACTCCCCAGAGGATAGTGTGGCAGAATTCCTACTTAGGGTTATATAATCTAAGCCTACATCTATAAGGAATCTAAGCCTTGAATTTATCTCCTTTAGTATGACCCTTGCTATCTCCTGTTCCTTACTACCCAATTCAATATTCTTAAAAAATTCGAGACACCTTGATATGGTCATCCTTGATATATCATCTATGTTTAAACCATTTATCTTAACCCACAACACCTCTTTCTTAAGCCTTGCCCCATTACAGGTAGGACATGGAATGAGGTTGATAAATCTTTCATACCTTTCTTTTTCATAGGCGCCTGCATTTTTATAATCCCTTTCCAGCTCTTTGATGACCCCCTCGTAAGGCCTTTTTACGATCTCCCGCTTTGAACCCCTATCATAATAAAATTCTATCTCCTCCCCATTAGAACCAAAAAAAATTGCCTCCTGGACTCTTTTTGGGAGTTCTCTAAAGGGCTGCCTTATATCAATGTTGTAGTGTTGGATAAACCCCTCAATGAATGGAAGAAAAAGCACAGGATTTTTCTCACCCCAAGGGATTACAGCCCCTTCCCTCAAGGAGAGATCATGATTGGGTACAATAAGCTCAGGGTCAAAATACTCTTTAACCCCTAAACCAAAACATGTCTGGCATGCGCCATAGGGATTATTAAATGAAAACATCCTTGGCTCAATCTCAGGATAGCTTATACCACAGTCAGGACAGGCAAACCTCTCACTGAAGATGAATTGACCCTTTCCATCAACATTAATCTTCACAATCCCGTCTGCCTTTTGTAGGGCAAGTTCTACTGCCTCAAAAAGCCTTCTCTCTATACCCTCTCTAATCTTTATCCTGTCTATTATTATATCGATCTCGTGTTTTTTGTTTTTATCAAGGGATATATCTTCAGATAGATCCAAAATCTTATTGTCAACCATTACCTTCGTAAACCCCTGTTTTCTTAATTCATCAAGCTCTTTTTTATATTCACCTTTTCTGCCCCTTACAATGGGCGCAAGGACAGTAAACATGGTCCCTAAACCTAAAGACAGGATATTGTCCACAATCTGAGGTGCATGTTGGCTTTTGATCTCCTTTCCGCAGCCATAGCAGTAAACCTTGCCAATTCTGGCAAATAAGAGCCTCAGGTAATCATATATCTCAGTCACCGTCCCTACAGTACTCCTGGGGTTCTTGCTAAGGGTCTTCTGTTCTATGCTTATTGCAGGAGAAAGCCCCTCAATATAGTCCACATCAGGCTTTTCCATAAGCTCAAGGAATTGTCTTGCATATGAAGAGAGGGACTCCACATATCTTCTCTGTCCCTCTGCATAGATTGTATCAAAGGCAAGGGTGGATTTGCCTGAACCGCTGGGCCCTGTTATAACCACCATCTTGTTTTTGGGTACCACAACATCGATATTTTTAAGATTATGTTCTCTTGCGCCTTTTATGAGTATTTTATTCACGGACTATAAATTAACAGATTTTATGGATTCAGTAAATAAAGCACTGTATCAGCATAATGTTTATGAAGGTTTGGGGCAAACAAAAAAAATAATAGCATATCACAGGTGCTCGATGCTATCTTCCTATCTTTCTTGTTTCCTTTGAATCTATTATAAGCGTAACAGGGCCATCGTTTATGAGATTAACATCCATGTAAGCCTGAAAAACCCCATTCTCCACCCTTTGGATCCTTTCCCTGATCTTTTCTAAAAAGATGTCAAACATCTTTTTTGCCTCAATTGCTGGCATGGCGCCTGAAAAGGATGGTCTTCTTCCCTTTGAGCAGTCACCATACAGGGTAAACTGGGAGACAACAAGAACCTCGCCGTTCACATCGATAAGCGATTCATTCATTCTGCCTCTTTCTTTTTCAAAAACTCTGAGATTTACTATCTTATCCACCATCCATTGGATGTCCTGGATTGTATCCTCACCGCCAATCCCAAGAAAAACAAGAAGACCATTGCCTATACTACCTACCACCTGTTTGTCTATCTCTACTGAGGCGTGCCTCACCCGTTGTAATATTGCCTTCATATCCTACTAAACAATTTTTTGACTTACTGACCCATAGAGGTCTGTCTATGGCCTACTTTTCTTGTTCTTTTTCCTTCTTTGCTGCCTCTATAATCTTTGCAGCAATATGGGCGGGAACCTCTTCGTAATGAGAAAATTCAACAGTAAAAGTGCCTCTCCCACCTGTCATTGACCTAAGATCAGGGGCATATTTAAGTATCTCAGCCATTGGCACTGTTGCCTTCACAACCTGATTGTTTCCTTTTGACTCAACACCCACTATTTTACCCCTTCTTGAGTTTAGATCGCCCATAACATCACCCATATTTTCATCTGGAACAATAACCTCAATCTTCATTATCGGCTCAAGAAGTGTTGGATTTGCCATTTCCATACCTTTTTTAAAACCCATAGACGCTGCTATCTTAAACGCCATCTCCGAGGAGTCAACATCATGATAAGAGCCATCATAAAGTGCTACCCTGATGTCTGTGACAGGGTAACCAGCAAGCATACCCTGTTCCATCGCCTCTACAATACCCTTTTCAACAGCTGGTATATATTGTTTTGGTATTACACCGCCTACAATCTTATCAACAAATTCAAAACCCTCTCCCCTTGGCAGTGGAGATATCTCAAGCCACGTATCACCGTATTGGCCTCTGCCGCCTGACTGCCTTTTATATTTGCCCTGCACCTTTGCAGTGCCTTTTATTGTCTCCTTATATGGAACCTTTGGCTCTTTCAGCTCTACATCAACACCGAATTTCCTCTTTAATCTCTCTACAATTACCTCTATGTGGATCTGTCCCATACCAGAAAGTATAAATTCCTTTGTCTGTTCATCCCTTTTATATCGAATTGTAAGGTCTTCCTCCATGAGCCTCGCAAGGGATGAGTTAAGCTTATCTTCATCGCCCTTTGCTTTTGGCTGAAGTGAAAATGATATAAGTGGGGTAGGCAGGGTTACTGCTTTATATTTAACTGGAAATTTTTCGTCACAAAGCGTATCACCAGTTCCCACATTCTTTAGTTTTGCCAGCACTGCAATATCACCAAAAGAGGCAAACCCTGCTGGTTTTTGTTTTTTTCCAACAAGATAGAATATCTGGCCTATCCTCTCTTTTTCGTCTTTTGTGGCATTAAGAACAGTCATATCAGGATGAACCTCACCAGAATATACCCTGAAGAGTGTTAGTTTTCCGGCAAAGGGATCCGTGATTGTCTTAAAAACGTATGCGCTGAAGGGTTTATTAGGATCTATAGTAACATTTATTGTCTCGCCTGTCTTTAAGTCTATTGCCTCTATCTCTTTTCTGAATAGAGGTGATGGATAATATTTTACAATATTATCAAGAAGGAATTGGATGCCTATATTTTTTGCAGCAGAGCCGCACATTACTGGGACTATCTTTCTTTCCCATATCCCTTTTCTAAGACAATCCTCTATCTCTTCATCCTTTATCTCATCCCCGTTGAGGTATCTCTCCATGACCTCATCGTCCATTTCTACTGCCAGTTCTACAGCCCTTTCCCTGTAAGTATTTGCCTCGTCTATTAATTCATCTGGTATATCAACAACATCATATGCCCCAGACATATCATCTTTAAAAATAAAGGCCTTCATTGAAAGCAGGTCTACAATCCCTCTAAAACTGTCCTCCTTTCCTATTGGCAGGTGTATGGGTAATATGGTCTTGTCTGTAAAATTCTTCTTTATATCCTCAATAGTGGCACTGAAATCAGCCCTCTCCCTGTCCATCTTATTTATAAAAATGCATGCAGGTATTCCGAACTCATTGGTATACCCCCATACCTTTTCTGTCTGGACCTTGATGCCAGCCACGGCGCTCACAACAATAATGGCTGCATCCGCAACCTTCATGCAGAGTTTTGCATCTGCTATGAAATTATCATCACCTGGTGTGTCAAGAAGGTTGAATTTATGTTTGTTCCATTCAAAACACGCAAGCGAGGAGGATATGGTTATCTTACGTTCGACCTCTTCTGGCTCAAAGTCCATAAGGGATGTGCCATCATCAACCCTGCCTATCCTGTTATTTTCACCTGCAAGAAAAAGCATAGCCTCGACAATTGAAGTTTTGCCTTCACCCCCGTGGGAAAATATTCCTACATTTCTGATTATATTAGGCTCATACTTTTTCATAGCGTCTCCTTTCAGAATATATAAAACAATAAAATCCTGTGAATTTTACATGTCTTTTGTATGAAAATCAAGAATTAATACAACCCTCAACATCCTTCTTGGTAATGGGAGATTTAGATTCTTCTCTATAGACAATGAGAGGAATACCTTAAAAAACATAAATAGATGCAAAAAGATAGTTTTATTCTGTCCCAGTGTGTTTTTAAAAAAATATATACACATCTGCCCTATAATGGTATTATTTATCTGAACACAATAATGGGGTGTAACCTATGGCTATAGCCTCTATCCTTTTTGGAAATTCATCCTATGCCTGGTTTTAAATTATATCTAAGTAACCGTCTCGAAATCCTTGTTGAACAGCTTGCCCTGATTGTGAAACAACCCCCTTCAACTACCTTTAAAAGTGAAATAATAGTTGTCCAGAGCAAGGGTATGGAGAGATGGCTTTCAATGGAACTGGCAAAAAGATTTGGCATATGGGCAAACTGCAGATACCCTTTTCCTGATAATTTTTTATGGGATATCTTCAATATCGTGTTGGGGGAGATCCCTGATATCAATCTTTTTACACCACCTGTCATGTCATGGCGTATAATGAAAATCCTCCCTGATTTTTTGAATAAAACCCCGTTCAGTCACATAAAAAATTATATAGGGGAGAAGGAAAATCAGCTGAAGGCATATCAGCTTTCAGGGCGTATAGCAGATACCTTTGACAGGTATACAGTCTATCGCCCAGAGATGATCCTTCAATGGGGCAGAATGAATGAATCTGATGACTGGCAGCATATCCTCTGGAATGAACTCACAAAGGGTAATGATGGCAAAAACAGGGCTCATGTGCTCTACAGATTTTTTGAGGAGATACAAGAAAACAGGTTCGATAAAAAAGATTTACCTGAAAGGATATCTATCTTTGGCATATCAGCATTACCTCTCTACCATCTTAAGGTAATCCAGGCTATATCGCAATTTATTGATGTCCATTTTTTCTTTTTAAATCCCACGTGTGAATACTGGGGAGATATAATCCCAGATAGAAGAGCGTCAAGATTATCTCGGCCTGAACTGCATTTTGAGACAGGTAATCCACTCCTGGCATCCATGGGCAAGATGGGAAGGGATTTTTTTAATACTATTATTGGGGATACTGAGCAATACGACCTCTTTGATGAGCCGCAAGATAATAATCTCCTCACAAGGATACAATCAGACATCTTTCACCTTAAATGGAGGGGTAAAGATACAGAAAGCTCTCGGATAGACGATGATGATATATCCATTCAGGTGCATTCCTGCCACTCGCCTATCCGGGAGATAGAGATCCTTTATGACAATCTTTTATTTCTCTTCGAAAGATACAGGGATCTAAAACCAAGGGACATTATTGTTATGACCCCTGATATAGAGACATATGCACCTTTTATATCTGCGGTCTTCGATGGCTATCAGGATGAGAGAAAAAGGATACCCTATTCTATAGCAGACAGGGGGGCAATCACAGAAAGCCCTGTAGTCAATATCTTTCTTAAGATCCTTGACCTCTGCAATAATAGATTCTATGCCTCTGGTGTGGTGGATATCCTGGATGATCTCTATGTAAGGGAGAGATTTAGGCTAAAGAACAAGGACCTGGATATAGTCCTAAAGTGGATAGATGATACAAATATAAGATGGGGTATAGATGAAACCCACAGGGAGATCCTGGGAAATCCAAGGTTCAAAGAAAATAGCTGGCAGGCAGGGATAGAGAGATTGCTTCTGGGCTATTCCATGTTCAGTAAAGATGAGGAGCTCTTCCATGGGATACTTCCTTATAATGACATAGAGGGTGACCATGCCGATACCCTTGATAAACTCCTTGGTTTTCTATTTCCCTTATTTGATTATTCAAAAAAATTATCATACCAATACCGACTTGATGAATGGGCAGGGCTATTAGATAGTATCCTCGAGACATTTATTGCTGTCAATGATGACTCACAGAGGGATATACAGCTTATAAGAGACACGATCTGGAATTTAAAGAAGATCAGGCTATCAACAGGTTTTGATAACACCGTGGCCCTCAATGTAATCCTCCACTATCTGAAAAACAGGCTTAATGTCAGAGAATTTTCACCTGGCTTTATAACAGGAGGTGTTACCTTCTGTGAGATGTTGCCCATGAGGAGTATACCTTTTAAGATTGTAGCATTAATCGGGATGAATAACGACACATACCCAAGAGAGCATAGACCCCTTGGATTTGACCTTATAGCCCAGAACCCGAGACAGGGTGACCGATCAATAAGAGATGAGGATAGATACCTTTTTTTAGAGGCTATTCTTTCAGCAAGGCTGTGTCTGTATATAAGCTATATCGGGCAGAGCATAAAAGATAATAGCACCATCCCCCCATCTGTTGTTGTAAGTGAACTTCTCGATTATATTGAAAAAGGATTCTATCATCCTAAAAAGGATACATTGGAGATTATAGTAAAAAAACACCCCCTTCAGGCATTTAGCCCAAGATACCTTCAGAAGAACAACAATCTATTCACCTATTCTGAGGAGGATTACGAGGCAATAGCAGCAAAAATTCATTCACGGTATCAGGATAAACCTTTTATCTCAACACCTTTAATGGAGCCCGCCTATGATTTTAGAAATATTACCAACGAAGAGCTCAAGAGATTCTTCAGGCATCCTATTAAGTACTTCTTCAACAACAGGCTTGATATTTTTTTGGATAAAATAAAAACAGTGCCAAAAGACCATGAACCCATTGAAATGAACAACCTTGATGAATTCATCATAAGAACAAGCATAACAGAGAAGATGATTGCCTGTGAAGACACACAAAAAATAAAAGAAACCATCTATGCACGAGGCATCCTACCCCCAAAGACACCAGGAAGGGTATCCCTGGACTATTTATCCCAAGAGGCTGAGAGGTTTTACAAAAGGATTAAGGGGTACCTTATAGAAAAAAGAGAACCAGTGGATTTTAATCTCGACATAAATGGCTTTCACATAAAGGTGATAATCAATGACATCTATAGCTATGGAATAGTTAGATACAGGGGCTCTAAAAACATAAAGGCAAGAGACTTTATGGAATTATGGATTGACCATGTATTGTTGAGCCTATATAAACCTGAGAGATCTATTTTTCTCTCTCTTAATAAAACATGGTTATTAAGACATGTTTATAACGGTGAGGAGATTATCAGAGAACTCCTTGAGATTTACCAAGAAGGTCTGAGAATGCCTGTTCGATTCTTTCCAGAGACATCCCTTGCCTATGCAGAAAAAGTAAACACAAAGGGTCATGAGACTGCCCTGTCCTATGCAAGGGATAAGTGGATAAATCGCTTTGGCAAGACCCAGGAATCTGATGATCCATATTACAGGTTTTGTTTTGGGGAATCTGACCCCCTGGATGAGACATTTTTTGAGTTTGCCAAAACCATATTCAAGCCTTTGTTGGAATATACACAGATAGGCAATAGCAATGGAGACATTTGACCATATAAGCACACCCCTTTCTTGCAATAAGGGTATAAACCTTGTAGAGGCGAGCGCAGGCACAGGTAAGACCTATGCTATAGCCAATATCTTTATCCGCCTGCTGATAGAGAAAAAGCTCAATGTCCACGAAATACTCGTGGTTACCTATACAAATGCGGCAGCAGGGGAGCTAAGAGAAAGGATAAGGGCAAGGATAAAGGATGCCCTTAATGCATTCTCACTCGGCACCTCAGAGGACATCCTTCTGAAACACCTGGCAAACAAAACAGAAGATAAAAAGATGGCGGAAAAGATATTGACCACCGCCTTAAATGACTTTGATATGGCATCGATCTTTACAATACACAGTTTTTGCTTAAGGGTCTTGAGGCAATATGCCTTCGAGAGTCTCTCCCTTTTTGACACAGAGCTGGCAGAAGAGGATGCAGATATGATTGATGAGATTATCAGAGACTTCTGGAGGATAAACCTTTTTGATGAATCCCCTCTTTTTCTTCGCTATGCTGGGCCAATGTTAAAAATTGATAAGCTCTCTATACTTGTAAGGAGGTCAAATGCCAATCCACATGTTGTAATAAAGGGGGATAGGTCCATTTATTTAGAGGATGAGGTTAAAAAATCTGAGAGAGAATGCCTTGAGACCTACAGAAAAACAGCCTCGCTGTGGATGGAATCAAAGGACTATATAATAGACTATCTCAAAAATGACAGGTCTTTGAACAGGACCATATATAATGCTAAAAAAGTCAATTTAGTAATCGACTCTGTAGAAGGGTATTTCAGTTCTGAATATCCCACTCCTATCCCTGACGACCTTCAATATCTCTGCCTTGATCTCCCTGACAAGAGCGCCTTTAAAAAAAATGGAAATCCCCCTGACCATCCTTTTTTTAGAACCTGCGCTCTACTGAGGCAGAAGGCAAAAAGCCTTGAAGAGATATATAAGGAGAAGATAACGGGATTTAAAAAAATGCTTATAGATTATACCAGAACAGAGCTAAATAAGAGAAAACAAGACAAAAACACCCGCACCTTCGATGACCTCCTCATAGATGTGTATAATGCCGTATCAAAAGATAGGGGGAAGAGGCTTGCTGAACTAATAAATAAAGAATACAAGGCTATTTTAGTTGATGAGTTTCAGGATACAGACCCTGTTCAATATGAGATAATAAAAAATGTCTATAAACAGGGTGAGACAATAATCTTTGTGATAGGGGATCCAAAGCAGTCAATATACAGCTTCAGGGGCGCTGATATATTCTCATACCTGAAGGCATCAATGGATGCCCAGTCAAAATGGACACTTGATTGTAATTACAGGTCATCGGGAAGACTTATAAAGGCTATTAATACATTATTTGAGGATGCTAAAAACCCCTTTGTCTTTCATGGGCTTAGTTTTTTACCTGTTAAAGCAGGTGACCCATGCAGGCAGGAAGACCTGATAATAAAAGGTAGGGTTGACACATCACCCTTAAAAATATGGTTTTTAGGGGGGGAAAATAATGAAAAATACAAAAAAGATGAGGTAAAGGATGCAATCTATAATGCCATTGCCGATGAGGTGGTAAGGCTCATATCTATGGGGGATAAGGGTGAGGTCTTAATAGATGGAAATCCATTATCTGCAAAGGATATTGCCATCCTTGTAAGAAAAAATTCAGAGGCAAGGCAGATGCTGAGGGCACTTAATAAGGCGAATCTCCCTGGGGTAATCTATAGCGCTGAAAATATTTTCACAGCCAGGGAGGCAGAGGATCTACTACTTATAATTAATGCCATCAGCGAGCCCAGTGATGAATCAAGGCTAAGGGCTGCATTGATCACAGATACTATGGGGATGAAAGGTGACGAACTTGCAGAAATAACAGGGGATGAAAGTCTATGGAACGAGTATATTGAAAAATTTGAATCCTATAAAGATATCTGGATAAAAAATGGTTTTATAGGTATGGCAAGGGCTTTTTTATCAAAGGAAAAGATAAAAAGGAGACTCCTTGCAATGCCAGAGGGGGAAAGAAGGGTTACAAATATACTTCACCTTATAGAGCTTCTCCACAAGGCATGCATAAAGCACAGGCTGAGCATGGAGGGTGCAATAAAATGGCTGGATAAAAAGATAAAAAAGGAGGGCATGTCTCAGGCTGAAGAATATCAGATGAGGTTAGAGACAGATGAGGAGGCACTAAAGATTGTGACAATACACAGGAGCAAAGGGCTTGAATATCCTGTGGTCTTCTGCCCTTTTAATTGGGATGCAGCTGGGTCTTCACAGGATGATATAATCATATTTCATGATAAGCAAAATAACTATTCCCCCACAATAGACATAAGATCCTTACCTGATGAGTCATCAAAAAAATATAAAGAGATAGAGGAACTTGCAGAGAGCATCAGGCTTCTCTATGTTGCCATAACAAGGGCAAAAAAAAGGTGTTATATTGCATGGGGGAACATAAAGAACTCAGAGGGGTCAGGGCTTGCATATGTCTTACACTCTCCTGATGCCCTGTCAGATAGTTTTTCTGTGGAGGAACTAAAAAATTATATAAAAGGTTTATCGGTCAATGATATAAAATCAAGGCTTGAAGAGCTTGTTAAAAAATCAGATGGAACCATAGAGCTAATCACCCTGCCTGAATATGAGGGTAGACAATATGTGCCACAATCTATCACAGAAGATATATTAAGCCCGAGAATATTTAAAGCCACAATCGATAAGACCTGGCGTGTGGTAAGTTTTTCCTCTCTTGTATCAAAAAGGCCACGGTTTGCCGAGCTCCCTGACAGAGACGAAGAAATAAAGGCTGATTCAATGACGACATCATCTATAGGCTCATCTATAACGCCTTTACAGACAAGTAATATATTCGCTTTTCCTCAAGGGGCAAAGGCAGGCCTATTTATCCACGATATCCTTGAGCACATGGATTTTGCATTTAAAGACCCAGAGAAAATAAGGTTGCTTATAGGTGAAAGGCTCCTCCAGTATGGTTTTAAGTATGACTGGCTTGATGTGATATTTAACAAAATGAAGGATGTGGTAAGTGCACCACTTATATCAAATATTGATCAATTCACCCTATCAACACTCAATGATAACAAGAGACTCCATGAGCTTGAGTTCTATCTTCCCTTAAATACAATTGATAATCATGGGTTAGGAGATATCTTTGATAAATATATCTCCTTTTCAGATAATATCTCCCCAAGAGAACTTATAAAGGAGCTCGGATTTACGCCTGTAGGGGGTATGATGAGGGGTTTTATTGACATGGTCTTTGAGCATAACGGCAGATACTACATAGTTGACTGGAAATCTAATTTTCTTGGGGATAGTCTTGAAGACTATAATAAGGAAAACATAATAAAGGCTATGATGGATGAATATTACTTTCTCCAGTATCATCTATATGCTGTTGCGCTAAACAATCTCTTATCCTTCAGGCAAAAGGATTATTCTTATGAAGAGCATTTCGGTGGGATTTTTTATATATTTATCCGAGGCATAACCCCTGAAAAAGATACCTACGGCATATTCTTTGATCTACCGGAAAAAGGACTCATAGAAGAACTCAACGGATATATTAAAAAGGCATCAGGGTAATGGTTGATTCAAACTACATGGTTTTTTCAGGGATTCACAGATATTTTGCCGATTTTATTGTATCCATCTCCTATAATACCTCAGAAAAAGACAGGATGTATCTATGGCTTGCCTCTGCCCTCCTAAGCTATTTTGTAAATGAAGGCCATATCTGTATAGATCTACAGGACCTTGCAGGGAGGGAATTGTGCATAGATAGAGATGATACCCAATTTTCATTTACATGTCCCGCTCTGGATCAATGGATAGAGGGCATAAGAAGATCGGATATCGTGGGCGCCCCTGATGAAAAAAGGCCCCTTATCCTCACAGACACCAATAGGCTATATCTTAACCGCTACTGGCAATATGAAAGGATTTTTATAGATAGTATTATTAAAAAAATAGATATTCCCCCAGAGCACCTTGATATGCCCGTTGCAGATAAAATTCTTAATAGACTCTTCCCGCACCATAGTGAAAATGAGGAAGACATACAGAGGAAGGCAGCCCAACATTCCCTCTCAAGGAATTTTCTTGTCATATCCGGTGGGCCAGGCACAGGCAAAACATTTACCATAGTAAAGATAATTGCCCTTTTAATGGAGATGAAAAAAATCCAATCAATAGCACTGGCTGCCCCTACAGGCAAGGCTGCTGCAAGACTAAAGGCAGTAATAAGAGATACAAAAGATAGGATTGACTGTCCTGATGAGATTAAGGCAAATATCCCAGAAGAGGCATTAACCATCCACAGACTCCTTGGCTCATCATACAGGACAAGACGTTTCAAATTTAATGAGGATAACCCATTACCCTATGATGCAGTAATAATTGATGAGGCATCTATGGTTGATCTCCCCCTTATGGCAAAATTTTTATCTGCGATCCCACAGAAGACAAGACTAATCCTTGTGGGGGATAAGGACCAGCTTTCCTCAGTGGAGCCAGGTTCTGTCTTTGGTGACATCTGTGAGGGTGCAGAGGGTATCCCAGATTCTATCGTAATATTGAAAAAAAACTACCGTTTTGGCAAAGACAGCGGCATAGGTGTATTGAGTGAACTTATAAAAAAGGGAAAAGGGGAGGAGGCAATAAAACTTATCAAAGAGGGTAGATATGATGATATAGGATGGCAGGAGACCCCTTCCCCTGTGCATCTTCCCCTATTCATTGAAAAGAACATTGCCGAGCGTTACTCTCTTTATTTAAAAGCATCTAATGTTGAGGAGGCATTTAAATACTTTGACAGTTTTCATGTCATATGTGCCCTGAGGCATGGCCCATATGGGGTCATTGCTATTAATGAATTAATAGAAAAAAGCCTTAATGACAAAGGGCTAATTAAAATATCTGGTAAGTGGTATAGAGGAAAACCGGTAATGATAACCGTAAATGACTATTCGCTTAGACTCTTTAATGGGGATACGGGTATAGTTTTTTATGAAAAGGAAAATAAAGGAGACCTAAGGGTATTTTTAAAGACTGAGGATGAAGGGATAAGAAGGGTGGTGCCGGCAAGAATAGGTGATTATGAGACTGCATATGCCATAACAGTCCACAAAAGTCAGGGTTCAGAATTTGAAGACATCATCGTCATCCTGCCTGACAGACAAACGGAGATATTAACGAGGGAGCTTATATATACTGCCATTACAAGGGCAAAAAGGCGTATAGAGATATGGGGAAGAGAGGATGTCTTTATAGAGGCTGTGGAAAAAAGGATTGATAGGCAATCGGGGATAAAAGAGGCGCTTCTCTCTATCCACCAAAATCAGGATTTATAAATTCTATTACATCCCCTGATTTTATAAGGGTTGTTTCATAATCATGGGGGAAGACATACCTTTTATTTAATTCCACAATCAGCCCAGTATCCTTTTCATTAAAGTAGGAGATAAGTCCTGCAATAGTCATATCTTTGGGTATCTTTTCCTTAATACCATTGAGGATTATCTCCATCTCCATTCTTTATCCTCTCTCCTTATTTAGTTTCAGTTTACTGCATGTAGGGCATTGAGGATTCTTCTCTATGATTAGTTCTCTGAATTGCATATCTGTCCCTGAAAAATAAAGCAGCCTCCCATTTAAAGTGCCCTTAATGCCAACCAATAACTTTATTGCCTCCATTGCCTGGATTGATGCAACTATACCTGGGGTAGGACCTATGACGCCCACTGTTTCAACCTTCTTCAGGTTTACAGGGAAAATACAATCAAAGCACGGCGTCTCACCGGGCACAAAGGTGGTAACCATACCACTTAAGCCATCTACACCACCATAGATATATGGTATGGACTTTAGAATGGAGATACGGTTCAGAATCCTCCTTGTCTCAAGATTATCTGTGGCATCTACAATCAAGGATGACCCTCCTATCAGATCAGAGGCATTGTCATTGTTTAATCCAACTGTGAATGTTTCTATATTGCAGTTAGGGTTCAGACGTTTCAGCTTATTAAGCCCTGATTCAGATTTTTCTATTCCTATATCATCTGTCCAGTGTATAATCTGTCTATTCAGATTTGATATATCTACCCTGTCCTTATCTATTATCCTTATGTTTCCAATACCTGCTGCAACAAGATACAATGCAGACACAGAACCAAGCCCTCCTAAACCTGCAATAAAAACCTGTGCCCCTTTTAATCTCTCCTGTCCCTCAATGCCTATAGAAGAGATAATAATCTGTCTCTTATATCTCTCAAGCTCCTCACTGGTTAATTGGATATCCATAATTATATGTCGTTTTATAAGAACCTTTATAATATATTACAAAAAAATTTGAGTCAAGTAGGGCTTTGATTAAATAATTTCATTGCTTACAGGGAATTTTTTTTGTAATATAACCACACCTAATAGTTTAACCACCTCGATTTGAAAATCGATGAAGCAGATGAGGGCATAAAAACTATTTATAAAAGAGGAGACTGATAATGGGCAGTGTTTTAAAGTGGCGGAAAAAGAAGATCAGAAAACACAAATACAAAAAACTTAGAAGAAGAACAAGACATCAGAGGAGAAAGTAATATATATCATCGCTCTCTCTTAAAAAGGAAAAGGGGTCTATATGGACAATGGTCTGATTGGAATAGTTGTTGGGGGCGGCCCTGCCCCTGGCATAAATGGGGTTATAAGCTCTGCAACCATTGAGGCTATAAATCATGGCAGAAAAGTAGTAGGTATAGCAGGAGGTTTTAAACCCCTGCTTGAGGGAGACACAAAGAGCATACTTCATCTTACCATAGACCTTGTTTCCCGGCTCCATACAACAGGGGGGTCAATACTAAGGACATCCAGGGATGCCCCCGGTGAGGTGAATAGGAATTTTAAGACCTTAATGTCAACCCTTAAGAAGATAGGCATCAAAGATCTTATTACCATCGGTGGAGAGGGTACATTGTTTATGGCAAAATGGATTGAACAGGAGGCGAGAGGCACCATAAATGTTGTCCATATGCCTAAAACAATAGACAATGACATCCCCCTGCCTGGCGGTTTCTCTACCTTTGGCTATCAGACTGCAAGACACATAGGTGTTGAGATTGTAAAAAACATAATGGAAGATTCAAGGACCATGGGTAGGTGGTATTTTATAACAACCATGGGACGCCACACAGGGCATCTCGCCCTTGGTATCGGCAAGGCAGCAGGGACAACTATTGCCTTAATCCCAGAGGAATTCCCTGAAAAGAGACTATCTTTTAAAAAGGCGGCTGATATATTGACAGGCTCTATTATAAAAAGGCTATCTATGGGAAGAGACCACGGGGTGGCAATCATAGCAGAGGGTATATCAGAAAAGTTTGATATAGAAGAGTTGAGACAACACGAAGAGCTTGAAACAGACGAAAAGGGCGGCATAAGGCTTTCAGATATACTATTAGGAAGGGTTCTTAAAAATTTTGTATTGGAAACATTAAAATCCCTGGGTATTAATGTAACTATTGTGGACAAGAATATAGGCTATGAACTAAGGGCAGCAGAGCCTATCCCCTTTGATATTGAGTATACAAGAAATCTTGGTTATGGTGCTGTTCATTTCCTTTTAAGGGGAGGAACAGGGGCTATGATTGCATTCTATGAGGGAAATCTAAGACCCATCCCTTTTGTAGAGTTGTTTGATTATAGTACCGGAAAGTCAAAGGTAAGATACGTTGACATGGCCTCCCAGTCCTATGAGGTGGCAAGAAATTATATGATAAGATTAGAGAAAGAGGATTTTGAACCTGAACGATTAAAAAATATCGCCTCTGTTACATCACTGACACCAGAGGAATTTAAGGAGAGATTTTTCTATCTTGTCAATCAACAGGAATGTTAAACAGTTGCAGCATTGTAGCATTTAAGGGGCCTATGAGCTTTTCTGTCTTTCTATGGGTATAAAAAATAATTTAATCCTTTTGCTATCAATGGCAAATATACCAGAGAACAGCTCAAAACCCATCCCCTCGGGTTCTTTCTTTATCTCAAAAAGAAAGGCAAATCTTCTTTTCCAGCCTGACGAGCCGTCTTCCTTCGTATAGAGGCCATATAAAAGGTTAGTTACAACCCTATCCGCTGTTTTCCTCCTTTCATAAAAAGTAATAAGGGGTTTTATTATGAAATCCATACCATCATATCTAAGAGGCAAGATAGAGGGAAAATAGAAGTTATAATCTTCACCTTTACCTCTATATTCAAAAAAGGGCCAGACATTCAAGAATGTGCCTTTTTCATCCACTACATATCTATTGATTACAAGAAACCATCTATAGATATATTTTTCTTCCCCTCTATACCACTGGGAGTCCCTGAAAACAGGCCAGAGGACAGAATACTTCACATCCTTCTCATTTCTGTTATATGTATAAAAAGGGAACACGCTTATGCCTTCCATATCTTCACCCTCAATATTTGTATATATGGGCCAAAAAAGGTCAAGCTGCGACTTGAACTCTGTCTTCTGTCTCGTATATATAGGCCACATTACAGATCGAAATTCGCTTGTTTTGGATTTTACATCAATATAAAAAGGGACGGCATAGAAGGATCTGACAGGGTCATCTGTGTTTAAACCCCTTTCGCCCTGGAAAAATATGGGCCATAAAAAAAATCTATTTTTACTCTGTCCCTCTCTATTTCTAAATCCAAAAAGGGGCCATGCCTTTATACCCTCCTCTTTTCCACTATAATAGGCGAAAAGGGGCCAGAGGATATTTGTCTTTCTTGCCCCACCGGCCTCTGAATAGCCATAGAGGGGCCACATAAAAAAACCTATCTCATCCCTGTTAAACCTATCATATAATTTTCCGTAAAATGGAAAGACACCAAAATAACTACCTTTTTTTGACTCACCCCAAAAAAATGGGAATATTGCCTTGTTCCCCTTATCGTCATCCTTTTTTTTCATGTATAATGGAACAAAATAAGAGGTATCCTCACTGCTCTTACCAAGGGGATAGAGATATCTGTATACACCACCTTCATTGGAATCATAAGAAAAAAGAAAGGGTCTTATGGCTAATCTACTTGATGTCTCATCTTTTTTATAAGAAAACAGAGGACCTAAAAAATGCCTCTCGCCATCATGCTCCCATGTCAAAGGCCAGAAGGAATGGGCGATGCAGGGGATAAAAAGCATCAAGAAGAAGATGATCCGTATCAAAACATCAAACCAAAGATAGTCCCAAGGACTGAGATAGGTGTCATCTCAGAGATACCATCAGCGCCCTTCTGAAGTTTCTTCATAGCCTTCTCTGTCTCTACATAAAGACTGTCATCCTTTGCGAGCTTTCCCAGGGTACCCTCTCCTTTTTTGACACCATCGGTAATATCCTTCATGTTTTTCAAGGTATCCTTTGCATCATTATAGAGCGCATCATCCTTTGCGAGCTTTCCCAGAGAGCCCTTTCCCTGTTCTATATCTGATGTTATGTTTTTTAATGCACTCATGGTATCCCTTGCATCATTGTAAAGCTTATCGTCTTTCACCAACATACCAAGGCTACCCTTACCACTCTCTACATCACTAACGATCTTTTTCAGACCCTTTAATGTATCATCTGCATTGGCTATAACGCTATTGATGCTCTGTTTATTGTCTTTGATTATATCCTTGAATTCACCGGTTATTGCCTGGATATTATCAATGCTTTTCTTTATGTCTGACTTTTCCTTTTCGCCCAGTATCCCCTGAAATTCTCCTATGGTATCACCGAATTTCTTTGCAGCACTACTAACCTGTGTGAATATCTCATCAAAACCAGGGGAGGTTAAGACATTGGTTACCTGCCCTCCGCTGGACAGCATCTTTTGATCCTTTCCTGGCAATATCTCTAGATATTTATCACCCAGCACCCCCTGGGTTCTCACGGCAATCATGCTATCCGCTGGTATCTTAACATCCTGTTTAACAGAAAACCTTACAAGAGCCTTAAAGCCCTCAAGCTTAACACTCGTTATCCTGCCTACCTCAACACCTGCAACCAATACAGGGGTCTTTGCGTCAAGGCCCCCTGCATTTTCAAGATAGACTACGAGATCATACCCTTTATCGCTGAGCACGCCGAATTTACCTACCCTAATAGACATATAAAACAATATAATAATACCTATAAGAACAAGAATGCCCACCTTTAACTCTGGCGAAATACTACTCCTTTTCATTTATCACCTCCTGCAAAACCTGGTATACCTGTTGCTTTTAAAAATTCTTTTACCTCTTCTTTTTTGCTCTGTCTAATCTCCTTCGGTGTCCCAAATTCTACGATCCTTCCATTGTTAAGCATGGC